>NZ_JBQEDL010000002.1:129049-201251 GCF_052106715.1 Gordonia sp. (in: high G+C Gram-positive bacteria) | reverse complement strand
CGAACCCGCGTAGCTAGTTTGGAAGACTAGCTGTTGGGGTATGATGAACAGGCCACGCCTTGTCAAACACGCAGGTTGGACGATTGGCCAGTAGGTTTCAGTCCGAATCAATCCGACCGCGTAGTGTGTTGTTTAGTGTGTACCTGCGAAAGAAGAATGCAATGAGTAGTCCGAAACGACGCGCTAGAGGCGAAGGCAGCCTGTCTCAGCGCAAGAACGGCATGTGGGTCGCTTCCATACCGACAGGCGAGTACGACGCCAAAGGGCGTCCCAAGCGCAAACAGGTCTCGTCGATGGACTACGACATCGCCGTCCAGAAACTCCGGCAGCTGCAACGCGACCTCGAAGACGGCGTGCTTTCCACGATCAACCACACGACGACCGTCTCCCAGTGGCTCGACACATGGCTCGACACCATCGTCAAGCCGACCGTGAAGCCGACGACTCTCGGCACCTACCGCGCAGAGTGTTCCGCGATCAAGAACAGGATCGGCGGCAAACGCCTCGCGCAACTCACTCCGCAGATGGTCCGCAAGATGCTCGCCGACGTCGCAGACGAACAGTCCACCGGGACCGCCCTCAACCTGTACCGGCGACTATCCAAAGCGCTCGGTGATGCCAAACGCGACGGGCTGATCCGCGACAACGTGTGCGAACGCGTACCCGCGCCCCGCGTCACCCGAGCCAATCGCGGCTCACACGACTCCGAATCGGCCCGCAAGATCATCGCCCACCTGATCGACACCGAAGACGTCGACGAATTGTCCCGCTGGTCGACGTCGTTGTTCACCGGCGTCCGGCAGGCCGAAGCGATCGGGCTCACCTGGGATCGAGTCGACTTCGAGACCGGCCAGCTCGACATCACATGGACGTTGCAGCGACTCCCGCTCGTCGAGCGCTACAAGCGGCCGGCGGATCCGCTGTACCCGCGCACCATGTTCGACGTTGCACCCGGAATCGACTTCACTCCCGTGTGGCGTGCTTGGTGCCTCATCGACACGAAGACGCGCGGCAGTCAGCGCATCGTCCCGATGGTGCCGCCTCTCCAGGCCGCGCTAAAGGCTCACCACGACGAGCTCGGAAACCCCGCGACCGGTCTCGTGTGGCAACGCGAGGGCGGTCGACCCTGGTCGAAGCAGAGCGACGAGCAGCGGTGGAAGGACATGCTCGCGTCCGCTGGCGTCAACGAGCTCACCCAGCATTCGGCACGGCACACGGTGGCGACCCTGCTGCAGGAGGCTGGCGTGCCCGAGTCGACGCGCATGGCGATCCTCGGGCACAGTTCCACGGCGATGGCCCGCCACTACGCACACGTGGACGTGAGCCTGGCGCGCGACGCCCTCGGGAAGTTGGACACGCTACTCAGCGGCGAGTCATCCGCCGCAGCCGGTTGACAACGATGGGGGAGTAGGCGATCGCTTCCGGATCGTCCAATAGCTGGTTGAGCTTCTGAAAGTAGCGGGTGACCGACAGCCCGAGTTCGTCACGCACCGCGTCCGCATGGGCACCCGCCGACCGGTATTGGCGTCTCGACAGATCCAGGATCGCGCGGTCCTCATCGTTCATGCGATCCGCCAATCCTCGCCCTCAGTCTCTTCAAGCATCTTTCGTTCCTGCCAATCCAAAGCACTCATCCGCAGTGCGAGCGTGTAATCATCAACCCACAGCGCGACCGATGGTTCAGGCTCGCACTGGACGGCGATGATCTCCTCGATCGGCAGCAGCCGACGCGCGGCCAGCAGATGGACGGTCCGCTCCTGCTTCCGCAGGTGCCACCGTGTGCACGCGATTCCATCGTCGCCGCGCTCGCAGTGGACGATCTCATGGGCGAGAACCACCCGACGTTCGCGCTGGGAGAGACCTTCACGAATCTGGACGAGGCCGGCCGCATACGTTCCGCGAGGCCGCAGATCGGGTACGAACTCGATCGTCAGGCCAAGGTCTCGCGCGTGTCGCCAAGGGTGGTACATAGCGGCCACGTTGGCATGAGACTCTGACAGAAACCCACTGGTCAGGAACTACATTGATGTCATTACCTCTACCGTGGGGTGCCGATTGTCACGGATTTATGCCGAATCCTTGCGGTGCGCGGTTCGGCGTGTAACGTTGTGCATGCGACCAGAGCTTCGGGCTCACAGTTGCGCGCACGGGCCAGAGATTTCGGGCTCACAGTCCGTGTGACAAATACCGAACGGGTTGTGGTGCCGTTCACATACTTTGCGAAAGGCGCTGACCTAAGGGTCAGCGCCTTTCGCCCATTCTGGTCATCGTCATGATGTTCAGTCTCCCCGCCCGAACGTCGTCGAATCGTTGCACAGCGAACGCTTGTGCAAGATTGTTCGCCACCCGTGTCTTATGGTTGACGGTCGGAGGGTTGGGTGACTTTCTGTGATTGCCGATGGCACCAGCGACGAGGTCGGCCACCTGTAACAGATCGTTCGCGCGTGAGTCGATCGTGACCGCACTGACCAACGAGTTGGACTTCATCCGCTGGTTCGCCATGCCCTTCACTGTGTCGCCGAAGGACACGTTCGGAGCGGTCGAGACGTGATCGATGAGGGCAGCTGCCTGTTCGTCGCGGCTCATATTGCCAACGATCAGTTGGGAAACGATACGTGCATGCACGCGCCATGTGTCGTCACCGCATTTGAACGGGTTGGAACTGTCTGACCGGTTCACGATGGATGCGACCAGTCTGACGTCATGCTCAGCGACGACGTCGGCGAGGCGAAGGAAGACCGGCAGGCGGTCGCGGTTGATCCGCGAGAACTTGAACTCGTCGGTGAATCCGGTCTCGTCTCGCAACTGTTCGATCCGCCTCTGTAAGCGGCCAGGCTGGCGGGTCTTGATTCCCGCTACTACGAAGAAGTTGCCAGCAGAAGCCTTGGCGCCTGATTCATCGATGAAGAAGGTCGCGTGTTGTACGGGTGTCACTCCTGCGGCCCTTCGCCGGCTTCGTCCTGCTCGCTCGTCACCACTCATACTCCTGCTTGTCGCGCTTCACCTGCAGAACACGCCTGCACACAGCAAAGATAGCGAGGACCGCGGCGGCCGCGGTGGCGAACGACAGAAGCACGTTGTCGGCGTACGTCACGAGCACCAGAGCTACCGCCAGAAGGACCAAGCCGACGGTCCACCCGAGACGCTCACGAGAAGTCACTGCGGTTCCCCGCTCGCATCATCCTGTTCGCGCCGAGTCCGCTCAGTCTCGCCCTCATCGTCGGGTCCGCGGTCGTCGGCCGCCTCTGGTGTGTCGCTCCCGATCACGAAATACGTGGTGATGCGGAGGAGTAGTCCGACGGCCAGGCCTAGAGCGACGGCGGCACCGATGTTCGTCGCCATGCTGTGGGACCAGCCGACAGCTAGGTAGCCGCACGCTGCCCCGGTAAGTACGAACACAGCGGTCTGGATGCTCCGCAGGTGCTCTGCGTACCAGGTCTTCACTCCTGCGACTCCTCGCCGCGCTGGTCTTGCTCGCGCTGAGCGCGTCCGAGCTCGACTTCGTTGCGGGGGTCACGGTCGGCGTGCGTGGTGGTTCCGAAGCGGAACCACCGGTAGAACACGCCGGTAATGGCGAGCAACGCGACCACTACGGCAGTGGTCTCGAAGGCAGGGCGATCACCTTGCTGTGCCCACACCAGTAACACCAACGCGACGACCATCGAGGCTGCCCATGCCCACCTCTCCCTGGAGGCAACCTGACGTGCTGTCGTGACGCCAATGAGGACGCCAATGAGGATGACCGTGGTCATGCTCGCGAGGGAGTGTGTGAGTGCTCCGGCGGCGAGCACCACGATCACGATGGCGACCGGGATGGTTGCGGCCAAACCGCGAGGAAGTGTCTTCACTCCTGTGACTCCCCGCCGGGACGGCCGTGCTGAGCGGTGAAACGTTCGTAGTCTGCCGCCTTCTGCCACTCTTCGGCGGTCAGTAGGTCGGGTCGCTTCTCGCGCAGATATAGGGACATGTAGGTGTGGCCTTGCCATGCGACAACCCTCAAACCCTTCTCAGTGAAGTCTTCAAGGTCTGCGAGAACGTCGGCGACCGTGAAGTTTGGGCGGCCGTCATTAGCTGGGCGAATGACGTGACGTGGGTCGTCCCAGTCGATTGGCCCCGTCATTCGTGTGGCCCCTCTCCGGCCTCGTCCTGCTCGCGACGGGCACGCTCGAGTTCACCTTCGTCGCCAGGTCCGCGATCATGTGCGGCGGCATCCATCTCGACGATCGAGTCTGTGGTGAAGTCGCGTCCAGCCTGTCGCCTTGATCGTCGGTCGGTCAAAGATGTCGGTTTGACGGCTGCGGCGCCAACAAGTTCCGCCTCCTTGGTCAGGAGTGACTCGATTGCTTTGTGGGCGGCGTCCATTTCGAGAATCGTCTGTATCAGGGTATCGATCTCAGTTGGAGTGCCCGTCCCGTTGTCAGAACGTTGCTTGGACTTGAACGCCAATTTGTACGATTTATCGGCTCGTTCAAGCACTGACGAGATGTCATGTTGCCTGACAACATCATTCACATCCCGGTCCTCGAGCGTCATCGGACGGTTCGATATTGCGCGAAGCTGCTTGGCAGAGGGGATTGCGCCAGCCGCTCGGGCAACTTTGCGGACGGACTCGTCGATGGAGTCCATCTTCGGAGACCTGCTGTCCGGATCGTGTTCGACTCTGATTGAGTGCGTGAACACTTCGTCGACAGAGGTGAGGATTGCGGCGACGCCGTCGATTACTGGCAGTGTCTCGGTTGGCAGTGAAGTCTTGCCGAGCGTCGCGATCTCGTTGAGGACTTCCGCGCACGCGGCCGCGAGATTGGCCCAGTCCTCCAGGAACTGGACAATCGTGTCGCCATCGGGCGATCCGAGTTCATGGAATACAGTCCTGGGCTCGCTGTCTCCCGAGATAGGCAACATGCCAGGCGCGTCGGCGCCGGTCTTCTCGTCTTCGGCGCGCGATGCTCGCGGTTGCGCGGTCGACGGGGTAGCGGTGTCGGCAGATAGTTCGGCATTGCGGTCCCTTGCATCCAGGAGCGCGTTCACGATGGTCAACACCGCGTCGCGCTCACGTCGATTCAATTGATCCGCGCGGGATGGCAGGGTGAAAGACGTCGATGGCTGCTCACCGTTGATCGTCGCCCGCGTCTCCGCGAACTCGTCCGGCGTAATGCCGAGAGCTTCCGAGATCGCGGCGACCACCCTGCGGGATGGATCGCCGACACCCTGTAGCGCTCGCCGGATGGTGTTCAGTGCAACGCCCTCGACCTGCCTATCCAGATCGCGGAACGTGAACTCGATTCGCTGCCGGGCGAAGTGCGGACGCCATACGTCGGGCACGTCCTGCGGTTCGTCGATGCTCACGTGTAAGACCTTCCGCTGCTCATTCGATGTTCGACAACAGTCCCGTTGTTCATAGTGTCCAGGAAAAACATCGCTGTAATTCCTGTTCAGGCAGCATATCGCCCAAAAGATCAGGGAGTGAAGTTGACACGACCGTCCACTGTGCTAAGTTCAATTGAACACGGAACATAGGAGGTGAACAGGATGAGTGAAGTCATGGCAGACCTGATCGGCACGCCGGATCAGTTCATTGCGGCCCGTGAGTACGCAGGGTTTTCGACACGTGGTCTCGCTGACGAGGTGGCGCGCGAACTCCGCAAGGACCGACGCAAGCCGCTGATGGGCTGCTCGCGGTCGATGATCTCGAACTTGGAGACCGGCAACGCAACTCGCACGAACTACCGTCGCGCTGCGGCGATTGAGAAAGTGCTCAAGCTTCCGCGCGGGCACATGTTCCGCGTCGAGATGTTCAATGCGCAATTGAACAGTGACCAACTGACCGCATAGAAACGGCCCCCGCCTGCGGACACAGGACGAGGGCCAGAACGAGAAATGGAGTTCTCAATGACAAACGATATCAACATCCACAACGGTGCACAGTCACCGTTTGACGCGATCCGGCGAGTGAGCGACGTCGGCGCCGAATACTGGTCGGCCCGCGACCTCATGCCACTGCTCGGCTACGACCGCTGGGAGAACTTCTCAGCAGCGCTCGATCGGGCGATGGCTGCGGCGATCGCGCAGGGGAGTACTGCCGACACCCTTTTCCGTGGTGTCACGAAAAAGGGTTCGGGGCGACCGCAGCAGGACTTCGAGCTCGCACGCTTCGCGTGCTACCTCGTCGCGATGAATGGTGATCCGCGGAAGCCGGAGGTGGCCGCCGCCCAGTCGTACTTCGCGATCCGCACCAGGGAAGCCGAAACGCGGTCGGCCGTCACACAGCTCCACGGCCCCGAGCTCGTCGCCCTGGCGCTCGTCGAGGCGAACCAGATGCTCGAAGCCAAGGACGCGCGGATCGCACAGCAGGACGAGCAGCTCGCGATCCAGGCTCCGAAGGTCACGTACGTCGACACCTACGTCGCTGACGCCGACCTCTTGTCGTTCTCCACGATCGCGTCCGCGCATGACATCACCGAGAAGGCACTCCGCCAGCTCCTCATCGGGAAGGACTGGATCTTTATCCAGACCGACTCGCGCTGGTCGGACACGAAGGGCAAGAAGGTCACTCGCAATCGCTACTCGGAGAAGGCATCCAAGAAGCGCTACTTCCGGCGCGTCGAGAACCACGAGGCACCGCGGTTCCGTGGCTCCGAAGTCATGCACACGTTGAAGGTGACCCCGCAGGGTGCCGAGGCCATCGCCCGCCTGATCAACAAGGAGCAGGCGGCATGAGGGGTGACTTCCCGGTCCTGGACGGCGACCGCTCGGCCGACAACGACACGGTCTACCGCGTCGTCCTGGTCGACAACATCGAGCCGATCGAGCCGCGGATCTCTGAGATCGACGACTGGTGCGAGATGCCGGTCCGGATCTCTCACGACGCGGGCCAGGGGATCGCGCTCGAAATCGGCCCGTACACGCTCGACGACTCCGACATCGACACATTGCGCGGCGCGATTGCGCTGCTCGACGACATCAAAGCGAGGAACCAGTCATGACCACTACCCGCAAGTTCGCCGCGGTCCTCGCGGCGGCCGCTTTCATCCCGCTCGCCGCGTGCGGCACTGACGGGACCGCCACCATCGCCGCCCCGGCCCCGGTCGCCGAGACTGCCGCCTCGCCCGTCGACACCGATGACGTGTTCCTGCAGGTCCTCCGCGACAGGGGGATTCCCGCGAACAGTGCGTCGATCGAAGCCGCACACGCTGTCTGCGACGCACTCGATGCCGGCGCGACCATCGTCCAGGTGATCTCGGCGTCAGTCGAAGGCTACGGATCCAGCGACGGCGCGTACGTGGCCGGTGCCGGGATCGCCGCCTACTGCCCTCAGTACTCGGATGAGCTCAAGTCGCTGGGTGGTGATCCGGCGTGATGACGACGATCAAGGTCACCGACCGGGATAGTGCGCACCGCGCGATCTGCGAAGCCGCCATCCCTGTCGCCCCGCGCACTGACGTCGACATCTACATCGACATCAACCAGTACAGACCCAGGGTCAGCGTGTACGGGCTCGACCCGCAGTTGTACGCCGCACAGGGCGCGCTCCGTGACGGTATCCGAGTCGTCACCACCGGCGGCCAGTCGACGGCATTCTTCCGACTCGATCCCGCTAAGCCGTGGATCGAGCAGATCGAGGACATCGTCGACTGGCTCGCCACCGAGAGTCCGGTGCCGGCATGAGCATCGACACCGCATTCGAGCGGCACGTGTCCGAGGCCGACACCCGCAAGGCGATCGCCGAACCGCCCGTATATGAGCGCCGCGAATGCGTCGCCGACGGCAACTGCGAACGCCCCGCAGTCCACTTCGGGATGTGCCGCTACCACCGGATTCAGGAGCTGGCATGACCGACACCATCCCGTACGACCGGCCACGACCGGACGTCGACGAAGCCCTCGAAAAGTTCTTCGACACCGCCATCGAGTGGGCGATGCGCGCCTGTGCCGGATACATCCCGGTCGCTCCCGGCAAGGACTTCAACAAGGTCCACGACCAGTACCAGGCACTCATGCGGCGCCAAGCAGAAGCGCAGGAGGCGTCGTCGTGATCAAAGACAAACTGCTGTACACGGTCCCGGAAGCATCTGCCCGAGTCTCGGTGTCGGATGACTTCCTCCGCGCTGAACACAAGGAACACCGCATCCGGTTTCTGGATATTTCGCGGGGGAGAGGACAGCGTCCCGTCTACCGGGTCGAGGCGTCCGAGCTCGAACGGTGGGCGAACGATCTGCCGACCGCGATCCCGAAGCAAGCGTCATGACTGACGGCACGTTCACCGACGTCGGTTTCGAGATCGTCGACCGCGATGGCCGCGACATCATCTGCGGGTATCCCGTCGCCTACGACCATCGCCGCGATGGCGTGTACGTCCACATTCCGATCATCGCAGCCTTCGGATCCCGACTCGCTTGGATCCACTCCGACGACCTCGACGTCACCCCTCATTGACTTCCCGGTCCGCCCCGAAAGAGGGAGCGGGGCGGACTGGGACACCACGAAAGAAGAAGCACATGATTCTCACACTCGCTGTCATCGGCGGTATGGCGTTCATCGTCGGCATCGCGATCGGCGCCGGTACCCGTCCCGGCCGCGCACACATCGCGCACCATCCCGCACTCGACGGACCGCTCGGCGCGATCGTCAAGGCCGGACAGATCGAGGTGCGGCGATGACCGGCGTACTCATCGGCGTCGCTGCCGTCTTCGTGGCAGTAGCGGCGGGAGCGTACTTCATCCGGTCTTCCGCCCACCGCAGCTACCGCCGCACCGGGATTGCACGCCTGGAGGCAATGGTCAACCACCCCGCAGGACGCGGGCGATGAGACGCGGCGACTGCACCTGCGCCGCCGGATCCCACAGCCTCGGACGACACGAACCGTTCTGCCAGACGTTCGGCGCCTACTGCGAAGACTGCCGACAGCCCCGCTGCCGATGCCGCGTCACCGTGACGGAACTCGACCCGTACATCGACCCATGGAAGGAGACAGCATGACCGGCCACCTCCTCGCAGACATCCGTGAACCGGGCTCCCGCGAATGGCTGGACGCCATGACCGCCAGCAAGATCGCCGCCGTCGTCGGACTCTCCAAGCACGACACCCCGCACAGTCTGTGGCATCGGATGGCCGGCACCACCCCGCGCGAACCGCAGTCGCGGGCACAGACACGGGGCCACGTCTACGAGCCGATGATCCGCGGATGGGTCGCCGAACTGCAGCCACAGTGGAAGGTCGAGACGACCGGCACATGGCAGCACGCCACCGAATCATGGGCGCTTGCCTCACCTGACGGACTACTCCACGACGACGACGGACTGCTCGCGTTGCTGGAGATCAAGACGGACCGCAACTACTGGCAGAACTGGCGCACCGGCGTACCCACGTACTACCAGGCGCAATGTCAATGGCAGATGTGGGTGACCGGGGTCGGTCAGTGTGTCGTCGCCGCGTGCGGACCTGACGAACTCATGGACATGAAGCCGGAACTGTTCACCCTCGACGCCGATCCGGCCGTCCAGCAGTGGTTGGCCGACGAGGGTCGACTGTTCATGGACTCGCTCGAGCTCGGCATCGAACCGGTCGCCGACTACCGCCGCGAACCGGACCGGATCGCGTTGCGCTGGAAGCACACGGAGATCGTCGATGACCCCGGCGTGAGTGTGCCGGACGAACTCGCGATCCCGTTCCTGACGGCGCTTGTCGACTACGCGATTGCCGATGAAGCGAAGACCGTGGCGACTGCTGACCTGGCCGCATTCCTCGGCGACTCCAAGAAGGCGTCCTGGAATGGTGCCACCCTCGGCACCCGCAAACGCGGACGCGGCGGTGGCCCGCCGTCGTTCGCGACCGCACCCAAGCTCGCAGACCGAGCACCCGAACTCCTCCACCCGACCGAAAGGAAGGCGTCGTGAGTACCGAACTCGCACCCGCCCCCAACAGTGACCTCGCGATAGCGGACGGTCAGACTTTCTGGACCGAACGGCAGGTCGCGGCCCTACGTCAGATCGGCGTAGGCGATGCCCCCAACAGCGACCTCGCTGTGTTCTTCCATCAGTCCGTCCGGACTGGACTCGACCCGTTCGCCCGCCAGATCTACATGATCGGCCGCTGGTCAAAGGACGGCACCAAGTACACGATCCAAGTCGGCATCGACGGATTCCGCCTGATCGCCTCCCGCACCGGCCAACTCGACGGATACGAGGACACGTTGTGGTGTGGCGACGACGGGGCGTGGCGTGACGTTTGGCTCGCCCCTCATCCGCCGTCCGCCGCCAAGGTCACAGTCATCCGCAACGGCGCACGTTTCCCTGCGGTCGCACTGTTCCGTGAGTATGCGCAGACCAAACGGAACGGTGAATACACGCAGATGTGGGCAGAGAAGGGCGCGATCATGATCGCGAAGTGCGCGGAAGCTCTCGCGCTCCGAAAAGCGTTCCCGCAGGACCTGTCAGGCCTCTACACCTCTGACGAAATGAGCCAGCCTGATACGCGTCGCGTCGATTCCGAGCAGATGCAGCGGCCGTCGCCGTCGCTCGCCGCTCCCGAACCTCAGGCCGAACCGGTCCCTGCCGACATGGCCGCCCGTATCGCGGAGTCGACCGACCCCGAGGGTCTCGCGAAGCTCTCCGACTTCCTGCCGAAGAAGTACGGGGCGACGGACGAGGTCGACGACCTTCTCGCTCTGATAGCGGCCAGAATCGACGAGTTGAGCGCGCCCGTCACCGAACTCGGCGTCGACGAGGCGCAGGCGACGATCGCTGACGTCCTCGACGCTGACGTGATCGAGGACGGTGAGCAGGCGTGAAGCGCTTCCCAGTGGATGCCCGCCGCGTCCCATGCCGTGTCGACCCCGAACCGTTCTTCTCCCGCAACCGCGACACGCAAGACGCCGCCGCACGCCTATGTGAAACCTGCCCACTCCAAGCTGACTGCCTCGCAATCGGCATCGAGAACGGTGAGCAGTGGGGGATCTGGGGTGGGCGAGTGTTCACAGCCGAGTCGACGGGCCGGAAACCGATGGGGCCACCAGTGTCGACGTACTGCCGCGCCAAACTTCACCGCCTCGACGCCGCGAACACGTACCTGCATCGGTCTGGGCGTCGCGAGTGCCGACAGTGCCGCCGCGACCGCGAACGCGAACGGTCCGCTCGGAAGCGCGAGCAGCAGTTGGCGGCCGCCTCGTGAAGCCCGGCTCCGACCGCACCGCCCTCACCATCAACATCCTCGCCACCCTCTGCGCAATCACCGTCGTCGTGGTCGCCATCGTCATCGCCTGAAAGGACACGTCATGCGCCGCCGCAGATCCACCCCCGAGCAGATCGCCGCACGCCGCCAACGCGTCGCCGAACTATCCGCAACCGGCATGCCCATCCATCAAGTCGCCGCCACCCTCAACATCAGCGAATCCGTGTGCATCAAAGACCGCCGAGCCCTCGGGTTGACCGTCGCCAAAAGCCACCCCACCCGCCTTCGGGCATGGCAGATCGAGCACGCCCGCCGCCGCATCGTCGACGAGGGCGCAAACGTCGAACACGTCGCCGCAGAACTGGGAGTCTCCCGCAGCGTCCTGTACCGCCGATTCAGCAACACCCGGACCACCAACCTCAAACGCATCCCCGACAGCGTGATCGAAACCGCTTGGAACAAAGTCCAATCCGGCGAATACCGGCACCTGCGTGAAGCTGCCGAAGCTGTCGGGATCAGCGACGAAACACTGCGCCGCCGATTGAAGGAATCCGGGCTACGTATCCCACCCAGGCGAGGCGCGAACGTCGCGGACTTCGACGACACCGTGCCATGCCCACACGGGTGCGGACGATTCGCGCACCCGCTTCCCGCTGAGGCAACCAGCATTCTCGGATGGCCAGCGTGCGAAGGCGGCACAGCGCAGGACGTGGCGGCATGAGACCACAAGATCTCCTCGCGTCCGGCCGCATGGGCCGCGACAGCGTCGCCGACTACGAAGCATTCATGGACCGCAAGGTCGGGACCGCCGTCGAAGTTGGTCCTGACGTCACTGAATCCGACGTGAACTCACTGCTGCATCCGTGGCAGCGGCGCATCGTCGCATGGGCCGTCCACCGGCAGCGCGCTGCGGTGTGGGCCGACACCGGGCTCGGTAAGACGTGGATGCAGCTCGAATGGGCGCGACTGTCCGGCGACACGGTCTTAATCGTCGCTCCGCTCGCGGTCTGCGCGCAGACTGTCCGTGAAGCATCGAAGCTCGGTATCGACGCGTCGTTCGTGCGCAACGCCGACGACATCTCGGGCCCCGGCGTATGGGTGACGAACTACGAACGCGTCGAGTCGATCCCCGCGGATCTGATCGATGCTGTCGCACTCGACGAGTCATCCATCCTCAAGCAGTCGGATGGCAAGACCCGCACGATGCTCATCGAACACTTCGCCGCGGTCCCGGCCAGGCTCGCATGCTCGGCGACGCCAGCACCGAACGATCCCGAAGAACTCACCAACCAGGCCGAGTTCCTGGGGCGCATGGCGCGCAACCACATGCTCGCCGCGTACTTCGTTCACGACCAGGACGGATGGCGACTCAAAGGCCACGCACTCCGACCGATGATCGAGTGGATGACCACGTGGGCGGTCGCGATCCGCCGGCCGTCCGACATCGGCGGCAGCGACAAAGGCTACGACCTACCCGGACTGCTGATCGACTCCCACTACGTGCCGGTCGACATCGACGCAGAAGGGCAACTGTTCGCGACCGAGCTCGGCGGCGTCTCGGGCCGGGCGAAGGTTCGACGTCAGACCCTCGACGCTCGGGTCGCCGAGGCCGCCCGCCTCGTAAATGCCGAACCGGGGGAGCCGTGGGTGCTGTGGGTCGGGATGAACGACGAAGCCGACGCCCTCGCCAAAGCGATCCCCGGGGCGGTGAACGTGCACGGATCACTCGACGCCGACGAGAAGGCGCGACTACTCCTCGGGTTCGCAGACGGCGACTACCGCGTCCTCGTCACCAAGCCGTCTATCGCGTCGATGGGGATGAACTGGCAGCACTGCGCCCGTATGGCGTTCGTCGGGCTCGGCGACAGCTACGAGCAGTACTACCAGGCGATCCGCCGGTGTTACCGGTACGGGCAGAGACGCGTGGTCCGCGCACACATCGTTCTGTCGGACCTCGAATCACAGATCGCCGACAACGTCGCACGCAAAGAACGGCAGGCATCCGTCATCACCGCCGCCCTCATCGATCAAGCCCGGAAGGACCACGCCGCATGAGCACCATCGAGAACATCGACGCCTACGTCGAGGACGAAGCGCATGGCGACGCGTGGTCGCTGATGCTTGGAGACTCGTGCGAGAGACTCCGCGAACTTCCAGACGAGAGTGTCGACCTGTCGATTTGCTCGCCGCCGTTCGACAGCCTGTACACGTACAGCCCGTCCGTGCGTGACCTCGGGAACAGCGCGAGCCGCATCGAGTTCCTCGACCACTACCGATTCATCGTCGCCGAGCAGCTACGCGTCACCAAGCCTGGCCGCAACGCGTGCATCCACGTCCAGCAGGTCGCCACGAAGAAGGCTGTCGACGGATACGTCGGGCTCACGGACTTCCGCGGCGACGTCATCCGCTTGTTCCAGCAGCAGGGGTGGATCTACTTCGGCGAGACGACGGTCTGGAAAGACCCGCAGGCACAGTCGATCCGGACTAAATCGCAGCAGCTCGCGTTCGCATCCAAGAATCGGGACTCCGCACGAATCAGACCCGCGCTCGCCGACTATCTCCTGATATTCAAGAAGCCCGGCGACAACGAGACCCGCATCCCGCACGACGTCACCGAAGGTGAGCTGACCAACGACGACTGGATCGATTGGGCATCACCGATCTGGACCGACACCGACGCCGGCGGATACCTCACCGAGGATGGCCACATCTCGCCGGTGTGGTTCGGCATCCGCGAATCTGACACCCTCAACGCGCGGGCTGGCCGCGAGGCCGCCGACGAACGGCACATCTGCCCGCTGCAACTGGGGTTCATCGACCGCTGCATCCGCCTCTACAGCAACCCCGGCGAGATTGTCCTGACCCCGTTCGCGGGCATCGGATCCGAGCTCTACCAGTCGATCAAACGCGGACGCCACGCAGTCGGAGTCGAACTGAAACCGTCGTACTGGCAGGCCGCGGTCAACAACCTGCGGGCACTCGAAGCCGAACTGACTGCACCAACTTTGTTTGATGACGGTGCGGCATGAGAATCCGGTCAACCAAGCCCGAGTTCTGGCGGTCACGAACAGTCGCCTCCGTGTCGTGGGATGCACGACTCGTTCTCAAGGGCCTCGAGTCGTACGTCGATGACAACGGCGTAGGCAAGGACGACATCGCACTGATCGTCGGTGACGTGTTCCCTCGCGACATGCTCGCGAGCCCTCGCGAGACTGTCGCGAGGGTGTCCGAAGCTGTCTCCGAGCTCTTCCAGGCCGGTTTGGTGTGGCGATACGAGGTCCAGAACACCCCACTGCTGTACGTGTCGAGCTGGGAATCAATCCAGCGCATCGACAAGCCCGGCAAGGGGCGTTTACCCAGGCCAGACGGCACGATGGACTTCAAAGAGTCAGAGATTCGCGAGAGTGTCGCGAGCCCTCGCGAGAGTGTCGCGCCTGGAACAGGGGAACAGAGGAACAGGGGAACAGGGGATAAACCCCCTACCCCCTTGCGTACTCAGGTCCAGACGCGCGACAGCGCGCCTGAGTCAAAAGCGGTGACGCGAATGCACGAGCTCAACTCGACCGCAGTCGGCGCAGCAGCGATCGAAGTCGCAAAGCACTACACCGCATGGGCCGGTGGTGGCATCGATTCTCGGACACGCCACGAGATAGCTCGCGAGGTTGACCCGCTACTCGCTGACGGAATCGACCCAAGACAGATCGCGGAAGGCATCAAAGCCTGGCATGCCTCTGATTCGTGGTCGCCGACTCAGCTTCGAAGATTCGTCGCCAAGGCGGCGAGACCCGCACAACCGGACGCGAAACCCACCAAGGCCACTCTCCGCGCCGTCGACACCATGACCGCCGCCGAACAGATCATCGCCGCAATGGAGACCGCATGAACGTCAACGCCAGACCCGAAACCGTGCGCGCCGTCGCAGCCGCCATCAGCCGCGCCGAAATCCACGACGACCGCATGACCGCCGACCCCAACCGCATCACCGCCTGGGCCGAGACCGCCGAACCCCACGGCATCGACGACACCGCACTCGCATGCCGCGCCGTCGACGCCCACTACACGCGCGCCGACGCCGACACACTCCGGTGCGGAGCGTTCATCGGCGCCTACCGGAAACTCCGGGCACTCGACGGCGAGGAAGCGAAAGGGGCCGCAGTCGGATCCCTGCCACCCGGAAACGTCGACGGCGGCATCAGCGCCGACGGAGAGCCCGTGTGGGACGCCTACGACCAACACGGAGCCATCGACCGCGAATGCCCGACCTGTGGAGCAGGCGAGCGAGAGGCATGCGTCAACGCGGTCAACGGCAAGACGCGGAAAATCCCATGCTTCGCCCGATTGCGGAGGACGCAGCGATGATCCCGTTCTCGTTCACGGTCCCGGTCGCGCGCCCAGTGATGACGTCCAACGATCAGCGGGCGTGGACGTGGCCGAAAGTCCGGCAAGCGAAACAGGCGATGGCATTGCAAGTCAGGGGAGCCGCGCGCGCCGCCCAGATCGCCCCGCAGACGGAACAGGTCGCCATTCGGGTCACCTGGTACCCGAAAGACCGAATCAGACGTGACAGCGACTCGCTCGGGCCATTCGTCAAAGCCGCACTCGACGCACTCGTCACCATGCACATCCTCGCCGACGACAACCGCGACCACGTCGCATCCGTCACCACCGCAATCGGACAACCCGACAAGACGAACCCGCGCATCGTCATCACCATCGTCCCCGCCCAAGCCTGCTGGGTATGCGGCGATACCAAACCACCACCCGAATCCTGCGGACTCGAATGCCAACCCGAAAGGACCGCCCGATGAGCCACACCCGTACCGCGTGGGCCGTCCGACAGGACGACGGCACGATCATCCACTGCCACACGCGAGAGACCGCGTACTTCATCGCCGAACGCAATCACGGCTCGACCGTCGTTTACCACGAAGTCCACGTCACCGACTGGACCGAACCCGAAGGAGCACCCGCATGACCATCGACCCAAGCACTTGCACGCCCGACGAGTTGTACGTGGTGAAGGCGCAGTACACAGGCGTCGCCGAGAGGTACGGAATGCGCGTCAACAAGGGGCTGTATCCGTGGGCAGTCCTGGACGGCAGCAACCATAACGACGACGAGGTGACCGTCATCCGCCGCGCCGACCAGCCACTCACCGACTGGGAAATCCTGCGACAGGCGGCAGCTGTGTACGAAGCGCGCACAGAAGGGCCATGTGCGGCCGCGACGGGCATCCGCATCTACGCCGACCGTCTCGAAGCCGAGCACAAACGGGAAGCACTCATCGAGAAAGTGGCCGGAACCATCGCGCACGCACGTTGGGGGAAAGCCGACGCCTACGTAATGCCGTCCGCCCGACACATGGCCCGCGCACTCGCTGACGCTGGCCTACTCGCCGAGGCGGTCGAGTCATGATCGCCGGTACACGCGCCGCCCGCACCGGCGTGGTCGAATGCCCGCGCTCCTGGTCCTGCCATTGCGGAACCACCCTCACCAGCGACCACCGGCCACTCGTGCGACGAGCAGCCGACCACACCGCGAACTGCACGGAGGCGAGATGAGCGACCACCTTGAACGCCACGAAGTTAGGCAGCTCCGAGAACTTCTCGCCACCGTGCCCGGCCTCGTCGAAGACCTACTCAACGTCGAATGCCGCACCGCGCGACTATCCAAACCAGGACTCAGCAAAGGCCGCAGACCGAAACCCGGAAGCAGCATCCCGTTCCACATCGGAGCATCCGAAGCCGCCGACCTACTCCACAACACCCTCGTCGGATGGGCGCGAGTAGTCCTCGACCAAGGCCGCGGCAACGGACAACCCGCCAACGCAACACTCTCGATCGCCAAGTGGCTGCACCGCAACACCGAAGCCCTCGCCCTCTGTGAAGGATCAGCCGAAGCACTCGACGAGATCCAATACGCAGTCGGCGAGTGCCGCCGCGTCGTCGACATTCCACCCGACGACGAGGTGTCGATCGATCCGCAACGACTCGAAGCCGCGAACCGAAGCATCGTCACACGCGACAGCGTCGAGGTGATCGCACAGAAGCTCGGAGACCTCGGGCAAGGACTGACAGCTCGACGAGTACGGACACTCGAGAAGGCCGGCGTCCTTCGCGCAACCGGGAAAGATCGCGACAGCGGCACGCTCTTCTACAAGCTGGGTGACGTGCTGACTGCACACGTTGCACACAAGCGGGGGAGTTGACAAAAGCGTGTCACCCTAGCGTGATACGCTTTGCGTAGCGGGACAGTTGGTCGTCAGACCGGCGGTCCCGTTTCGCGTATCTACGCCCAAGTCTTCCGGTCCCGCCACATGCAGCGCACGAGCGCACACCCAACGGGTACGACGGGCCGGAACCCAACACCCCGACCGCTGTCAGTCCCGTGGCGCCCCATTCGTGCCGCCGCGGGAACGCAAGCCGTGAGCCAAGACGCGTACCTTTCCGCCGAGCCACGCGCTGCAGCACGTCGGGGCCAGAACTTCACACACTCGGGAGGTGTCGTGAATGCAACACGCGCCTGGACAATCCTGGTCGCCGGCATAGGCATCTACGAGTACGCCTGCATCCACACCGGACACCCCGAGCACCTCCTCAGCCGCGGACTAGACCGAGCCCGCGCAACGCACCCTGTCGCGAACATCGCCGTACTGGCGACAATCGCAGCCACCGCCGGACACCTGGCACGCATCACGCCACCGCGTCTCGACGTCTTCGCTCTTCTCCACATCGCCTAAGCGATCCCTGTCGAAACGAGGCCGACCATGCGTGGTCGCATCCTGTGCGCGCTCGTCTGCGCCGCCATCATCAACCTGCCCATCGTCGCCATCGTGGGCGCACCAGAAGCCACGGCTGGCGGATGTGTGCAGAACATTGCCGTCGGCGGAACAGGTGACACCCGATCGGCATACGTGCCAGGCGCGCCACACTCGAGCCACCGCATCGGCTACCAAGCCAACATCTGGGACCCAGCATCACGCCCGAACGCCGAACGGCAGATCCGCTCTGTTGCCACCCGAGCATGGGCTCGCGGCTGCCACGTCACACTCTGGGCCTACAGCCTCGGCGCGTCGGCAGGCAGCACAGTCACCGACAGTTGGATCCGCCACGGCACCAGAGGATCCTGGAACGCCGTCTTCACGGGCAATCCGAGAATGCCTCGGCACGGCAACCTCATCGGCATCGAAGCCGCAGGACTCCCGTACATCGGATATGCGTACAGAGGCAGCCACATCCGGTCCTCGAAGATCGTGAACAGATGCCACAACCGTGACGCCGTGTGCAGCACCCCAGCGCCGTGGCACAGCAACATACCGAGAGCCTGGGATCACCTGCTCGGGTACGCCTTCCAGAACCAGCACCGGTACTGACAGGCGGCCACCATGACCTCCCTCGCCCACTGGCTCACCGACCAGCTCGCAGAAGCCATCCGCCCCATCAGCGACCGCATCGCCCGCGACATCGCACAGCGTGTCCGCGTCGACGTCACCATCCGCTTCACGCTGGAGGACTGAACCATGTGGGACGACATGCACGACGTGTTCGACGACGACGAACCACTACTCGGCGACGTCGGAGACCTACTCCCATGACCACGCGCCGCACACCACGCGCCTGCTACGCCGCACAACACACGCAGCACGCAGGCCACACCATCCACGTCTGGTGCGCCAAAGAGAACGGCCACACCGGCGAACACCACACCGTCGCAGGCGTCACCTTCACCGATCACGCGCACGACAAGGAGACGCGATGAGATGGTGTGAACGCTGCCTGGTCCGCCGCCTCGCCGACTGCTCCATCGTCTGCTTCGCCGAGCGCAGGCACGACGACCTGAGCACAACAGACCACACGCTGTACGTCACCAACAGCAGCGACGACGCAGCATGAGCAACTGGGGACACGGAGGCCGCACCTACCGCGGGTTCCCCACCTCGGTCGTCGCCCAGGCCCACCGCGTCCTGCCATACCACTGCGCAACATGCGGACGAGACGACACCACACTCGAGCTCGACCACATCAACAACAATGCCGAAGGCGGCACAGACACCATCGACAACGCCCAATGGCTATGCCCCCGCTGCCACAGCGAAAAGACCCGCGCCGAAGCCATCCGAGGACGCGCACGACGCGCAGCACGAGGGCGCAGACCCGCAGAGAAGCACCCCGGACTCCTCTGAGAAACCTCAACGAACCGCGGGAGAGTTCGGCCAACAGAAAAGCCACTGACCAGGCACTACGCCGAAACCAAGACCCCAGCAAGCCCCTGACCTGCGGAAACGCGACACCCACCCCCCGTCACGCCGAAAACCCGACCGATGTCCGAATTGTGACCCAGGGGGCACCCCCGACCCCCACCCCTCGCCAGGAGGCGTAGGGCATAGGCGTTGCGGCTGGCTACGGGTCTGGGGGATTCGGGCCAGACCGGAGAATGCCCGTGGGTCAGTCGCCGATGTATCCGGTCTCTGGGTCGATCATTGCGAGGAAGTTCCTGATGGCGTCGTCATGGTCAGGAGGGACCGAGGAGTCTGGAACTATCGTGCCGTCGCCTGGGTCGGTGTGGTGAATGCACCGTAGGCGACTGCTGGTGAATCCGTAGTTCGGGTTCGGGCCGGACACCCATTCGTACGACCAGACATCGTCGCCTGCGTGTCTGACGATGAATGTCTCACCGTCCACGACAATCTGCTCTTCGTTCACCGTTTCAGGATAACGGCGAACCGGGCGCGTAGCCTCTCCGCGATCCAATGAGAGACCGCCTTCTTTCGAACGAACGACCCCCAGGGAGGTGATCTAGATGGCTGGTCGTGGACCTGCTCCGAAGGATCCCGCCAAGCGCGCGCGGACGAACAGCGACCCGACGGGGATGCGCGTCTACGCGGCGGATCCGGTGTCGCAGCCGGAGCTCCCGGAGTTCGATGTCCAGGTCGAGGTTGACGGGACTACGGTCTCGCAGACGTTTGTGTGGCCGGAGGCTACGCGGCGTTGGTGGGCGACGTGGGGTGCGGAGCCGATGGCTCAGGACTTCACCGCGACGGACTGGGATTTCTTGCTCGATTCGGCGCTGTTGCACGCGAAGGTGTGGGGTGCTGGTGACTTGAAGTTGCTGCCGGAGCTCCGGTTGCGGGTGGCGAAGATGGGTGCAACGTCTGAGGACCGTGCTCGTCTGCGGATCGCTTACGCGCAGGCGGACGAGGCGGATGAGAAACGGTCGAAGCCGCAGTCGTCGGCTCGTGAACGTCGGGGCCCGTTGAGGGCTGTCTGATGCCGTGGAAGCCTTCGGCACCGGACGAGGTGCCGACGCTTGGCTGGTATGCGCTGGACTGGATCTCCGAGAATCTGGCGGCACCGGCGAAGATGGATTACGAACCGATGGTCCCGTACCGCGAGCAGGAGGACTTCATTCTCCGCTGGTACGAGATCGACCCGACGACGGGCCGGTTCAAGAACCAGCGGGGGCTGATCGGCCGACCACGTGGCTGGGGCAAGAGTCCACTGCTGGCGGCGATCGCCGCGCTCGAGGGTCTCGGCGACGTCTTGTTTGATGGCTGGGACGCTGACGGCCAACCAGTCGGCCGACCGTGGTCGACGGTACGCACGCCGCTGGTGCATATCGCTGCGGTGTCGGAGGACCAGACGCGGAACACGTGGCAGCCGCTGCTGGAGATGCTGCGCGAGGGACCGGTCATCGACAACTACCGCGGCCTGGATCCGTTGGACACGTTCGTCGTGCTGCCGAAGGGCCGCATAGAGATGATCACGGCGTCGGCGCGTTCCACGAAGGGCGCACCGGTCACGTTTGCGACGTTGGATCAGACGGAGGAGTGGGTGCCGTCGAACGGTGGCCCGCGGCTTGCGCAGGCGATCCGGACGAACGCTGCGAAGAACGGTGGCCGGACGATCGAGTCGCCGAACGCGTTCATCCCTGGCGAGAACTCGGTCGCGGAGGAGTCGGCAGCGTATGCGTCGGCGATCCGCGAGGGACGTTCACGGAACACAGATTTGCTTCTCGACCATCGAGAAGCGCCGGCCGACACGGATATGTCGGATCGCGAGTCGCTGACTCACGGCCTGCGCGTGGCTTACGGCGACAGCTCAGGCCATCCCGACGGATGTGTCCTGCATGATCCGCCGTGCGCGCCAGGCCATGTCGACTTGGAGACGCTGATAGCCCGTATCTGGGATCCGACATCGGACGTCCAAGTGGTTCGTTCGGACTTCCTGAACCAGATCACGCACGCCTCGGACTCGTGGATCTCGCAACCCGAATGGTCGGCGTGCCTCGATGTCGATGCGGTGCTCTCTGATGGCGATCCGGTCGTGCTCGGTTTCGACGGTTCGCGCGGCCGGGCCCGCGGCAAGGCGGACGCTACGGCGTTGATCGGCTGCCGGGTGTCAGACGGTCTGCTGTTCGAGGTGCGTGTCTGGGAGCAACCAGACGGACCGGCGGGCAAGGACTGGACACCGAATGCGACCGAGGTCGACGTGACGGTGCAGCAGTGCTTCGAGCGGTACAAGGTCGTTGGGTTCTATGCGGATCCGTCGGGTTGGACTGAGCACATCGCCCGTTGGGAGTCCCGGTACGGGCGCCGGTTGAAGGTGCGTGCGACGCAGGGCGAACCGATCTCGGTGTGGCCCCGCGGCAAGACCTCGAACGTCGGCCACGCGGTCGAAGCGTTCCACTCCGCTGTCGTGAACGGCGAGGTGAAGCACGACGGCGGGCCGACACTCGGCCGACACATTCTGAACGCTCGTCGGCGGGCGACGCGGACGGGATACCTGATCTTCAAGGCCTACCCGGATTCGCCGGAGAAGATCGACGCCGCCTATGCAGCGGTGATGGCTTGGAAGGCTCGTCTGGACGCTCTCGCGGCTGGACTCACAACAGTGCGACAGAAGCGCGTACGAAAGGCGGTGATCGGATGACCACGTCGATCAGTCTGCCGACGTTGACTCTGTCGGAGTCGGAGCAGGACACGGTTGGTCTTCTGCGGAACCGTCTCGTGCAGGTGAAGGCGAAGAACAAGATCAAGTCGGATCTGTTCGAGGCGAAGACTCCTCCGGAGGATCTGGGAATCGCGGCGCCGCAGGATCTGCCGGACGTGATCAATGCTGTTCTCGCGTGGCCGGCAACCGTGGTCAATGCGGTGGAGGAGCGTCTGGAGAACCGTGGATGGCGCGGTGCGTACGAGGACGAACTGGCGGCCGTCTATAGGGATAACCACCTGGATGTCGAGTGTGGACGATGCCATCTGGACGCGCTGATTTATGGGGTCGGATTCGTCACGGTCGGTCGGGGAGACACTGACGCCGGGGAACCCGAGGTGCTGATCACCGCAGAGTCGACCGAGACATGCACGGTCGAATGGGACTTCCGGTTGCGCCGCGCGGTATCTGCGCTCTCTCAGACTCACGACGATAACGGCAACGTTGTCATGGAGACGCTGTACCTGCCGGACGAGACGGTCCGGTTCGAGCGTGGTCTCGGTGGGCGTCTGTCTGTTGTGGCGCGCGATGTACACGGCCTGGGTCGGGTGCCTGTTGCGCGGATGCTGAACCAGGATCGGGCGTCGGACGTGCGCGGCCGGTCGGAGATCACGCGGCCGATTGCTTACGCCACACGGGCGGCCGCGCGGACCTTGTCCGGGATGGAGATCAACCGCGAGTTCTATACGTCGCCGAAGTGGACGATCCTGAACGCTGACCCTGAGGTGTTCGGGTTGAGTGAGGACAATTCGCCGGAGAGGAATGCGCGCGCCGGGTGGAAGGCGACTCAGGGCAACATGAACGTTGTGCCGCCTCAGCTTGACGAGGACGGCAATCCGGTGACGCCGCAGATGCACGAGTTTCGTCCGGCGAGCCCGGCACCGTACATCGATCAGATCCGCATGTATGGCGACATGGTCTGCTCGGCGTCGAATCTGCCGCACTACTACTTGGGCTTCCGGACGGAGAATCCGCCGAGCGCTGACAGCATCCGGCAGCAGGAGGCACCGCTGGCCAAGCGCGCGGAGCGCCGCCAGAGGTCGTTCGGTCACTCCTGGCTGGAGGTTGCGCTGCTGTCGCTGCGGATCAGCGGTGTTGATGTCGATCCTGCCGAGTTCCGTGAGGTCAACGTCGATTGGCGTGACCCGTACACTCCGACGAGGTCAGCGGCCGCTGACGAGGCTGTGAAGCTGATCGGCGCGGGAGTGTTGACCCCGACGTCGAAGGTGACGCGGGATCGTGTCGGGTTGTCGCCGCAGGAGCAGCAAGAGCTCAAGACTGAGGAGCGTGCCGCCTCCGGTGGCGGCCTTCTTAATGCGATTCTGGCTCGCCAGTCGGGCGAGGATGCGGCTGCCGATCCGGCGCAGGACGTGAACGTGCTCAAGGCAAAGTTCGAGGCGCTCGGTGTCGCAGTCCGTGCTGGTGTCGATCCGCAGGATGCGGCTGCGCGTCTCGGGCTGCAGGGCGTCAAGTTCACCGGCGGTATCCCGGTGGCGCTCCGCATGCCCGAACAGGACGCGGCCAAGCTCGAAGCGCGATGAATCCGTACGAGATTTTCCGTCGGGCGATCCGCGACCTGAATGTGCAGGCGCAACGCGACCTGGACACGATCTGGCGGTCGTCGGCTGGTGATCCCGCGGCGCTCGCGGAGATCCTGGCCGAGGTCGTGCAGACGTACGGTGCGATGTCGGCGTCGGTCGCGGCCGAGTGGTACGACGACCTGCGCCGCGATACTGGTGTGCGGCCGGGCTTCTCGGCGGTCATCCCGGAACCGGCCATACCTGGAACGACTGCTCTCGTTGAGTGGGCGACCGTGAAGGCGACGTCGGAGGATTCGTTGAAGTCGCTGATATCGGGGGGCCTGCAGAAGCGGATCACGAACTACTCGCGCGACGTCATCATGACGTCGTCGATCCGGGACCCGCGATCGAAGGGTTGGATGCGGATCGGCGACGGCAACTGCGATTTCTGCTCGATGCTGATCGGCCGAGGCGCTGTGTACAGCAAGTCGACAGTCGACTTCGCGCCGCACGACCACTGCAACTGTTCGGCGGCTCCGTCGTGGAATCCGAGTCAGACGCAGGCAGTGCAGAACCTGTACGTCCCGTCCGCGCGACGCCGATCGGACGAGGTAAAGGCTGCGGACGCTGAGCGTGTCCGTCGCTGGATCGACGCAAACCTGTAGAGGCTTCCGCCCCGCGATGGGGTGAAGGCGCTTGGCCGGCGCTCAACGGCCAGATCTGCCCGCGATGGGCTTTGACCCGACCTCCGCGATGGGGGCGGAAGGAACACCATGACCAAGCAGCAGATGCGTCTCCGTTTCATCGAGGGCGGCGAAGGCGGCGACGGGGGAGGCGGTACACCGCCCGCGGATCCGAAGCCGACAGACCCACCCGAAGGGGACGGGGACGAACCGCTCGGCGAAGCAGGGAAGAAGGCTCTCGCTGCTGAGCGCGCGACCGTGAAGGATCTCCGCGCTCAGATCAAGGCGCTCGAGGATGCCGCGAAGGCAACCCCCGAACCGAAGCCGGAACCGAAGACTGAAGGCGACGACGTCGCCGACCAGCTCGCCGAACTCAAGAAGCAACTCGACGACGAGAAGGCGGCACGTACCGCGGCCGAGACCGCAGCCCTGCGTTCGCGACTCGGCGCCAAACTGCCCGCCGAACTCCTCGACCTCCTCACTGGAACCACCGAAGAGGAGATCACTGCGCAGGTCGAGACGCTGGCGCAGCACATCAAGACCGGTCCGACGCCGAACCCGCAACAGGGTCAGGCTCCGGGCAACACCGGCGGCTCCATCGCCGCTGGCCGCGACCGCTACAAAGCGGCGCACTCCTAAACGTTGCAGACGATGGTCGTCTGCATCCTGAACACTCTGGAAGGAGTGATCACCCATGACCCAGCTCAACCCGAGCACGGAGTCTTTCGGTGCAGGCGACCAGTCGTGGCTCGGCTCGCGCCACGGTACTGATGTCGCGAAGTCCGCGACCCTCGCCCCGGCCGCTTGGTCGGCGAAGGTCTCGGATGGTCGCATCAAGTCCGGCGAACCCTACGCCATCAAGTCGGGCCTCGCCGTCCCGTACGACTCGGCCGACGAAGCCGGTGCAGAAGTCCTCGCGGGCTTCGTGTTCACCGACACCCCGGTCAACGCGTCCCGCGGGAACGTCACGTTCGCGGGCGTCTGGCATGGCCGCATCATCCTGTCCAAGCTCCCGTCGACGGTCGCCGCTGATGCGACCCAGTCGGGCCAGTTCCTCCTGGAGGCCTGATCATGGCGACCCTCTACACCGAAACCATCACCCCTCAGGAGCTGACCGGGTTCGCCCGCGCAGCCCAGGATGACATCGAAGCCAAGCAGGGCACCCTCGCTCAGTGGCTCCCGAACAAGCCCGTGAACGACGTCGTCGTTCGCACTGTGGTCGGCAGCAACGGTGCTGGCGAACTCGCCCAGTACCGCAGCTTCGACGCCGAGACCCCGATCGGGTCGGGCGGCAAGGCTGAGCGCAAGATCTTCGAGCTTCTGCCGCTCGGCCTGAAGGAGCGGATCGGTGAATACGATCAGCTCCGTGCCCGCGGTGGTGACGGCGCGGCGATCGCCCTCGGCGGTATCGAAGCGGCAACCATCCGCACCGTCCGCGCGATCTCCGATCGCCTCGAGGTCGCCCGCGGCCAGGCACTCGAGACCGGTGCGCTGTCGATCAACGAGAACGGACTCATCCAGACCCCGTCGTTCGGTCGCCCCAACGACAACACCGTCACTGCGGCGGTGCTGTGGTCGGCGAGCTCGGGCGTCAAGATCCTCGACGACCTGATGCTGTGGTCGGAGGCTTACGCTGACGCCAACGAAGGTGCCGCTCCCGGTTCGCTCGTCGTGTCCCGCAAGGTCCTCGCGGCCATGCTCAAGGACTCGGGCATCCAGGCGCTGGTTCGCGGCGCGAACTCGACGGTCGACGCTCCGGTGTCGATCGACGGCCTGAACGCTGTCCTGACCGGCTACGGTCTGCCGAACGTGCACGTCTACGACCGGAAGGTCAAGGGCACCCGCACCACCAGCGAGAAGAAGCTGTTCCTTCTTCCCGAAGCGGTCGACCCTAACTCGGGCAGCAACGTTCTCGGCGCGACCTTCTACGGTCCGACCCTGGAGTCGATGGAGCCCGAGTACGGGATCGGCGCATCGGAGCAGCCGGGCATCGCTGTCGGCGCGTACAAGACCAAGGATCCGATCGGGCTTTGGGTGCACTCGAACGCGATCGCGTTGCCGGTGCTCGTGAATCCGGTCGCGTCGATGGTCGCGACCGTCCTCGCCTGATGCGTATCCGCAGCGATCTGGTCGGCGTCGTCCACATCGGCGGGGTGGTGCTCGCTGCTGGCGACACCGTCCCGGACGGTGTGACGGTCGGCGACCACCTGGTTGCCGAGAAGGTCAAGGAGGCCGACAGTGGCAGCACTGGCCGAACCCGCCGACGTGGAAGCACGTCTCGGGCGACCTCTGACGACTGACGAAGCCGAGCGGGTGCCGGCGCTTCTCGACGAAGCGTCGGCATCCGTGCGGGCCTTCATGCGGTGCGTCCCGGATCCGGTACCGGACGATGTCGCGCTGGTCGTGTCTCGGATGGTCAAACGCGTCCTGGAAACACCGGTGACGCAGGCTGTTCCGCAACACATGGAGCAGTTCTCCCGCGGCGCGGGACCGTACTCGCAGTCGGGGACCTTCACTGAGGGGTCGACGTCGGGGAGCCCGTGGATGACCAAGGACGACAAGCGGATACTGCGCGGCTTCGGCTGCCGTAGTCGAGCATGGAGTTTCGAGACCCGATGACGTTCCCACTGTTGTTCTCTGTCGGTCACCGTGTCTACAACGGGTCGGGCGAGGACGCTCACGGTAACCCTGTCGAATCGTGGGCGACTCCGGTCGTGCGCGAAGTGTACGGCTGGGGTTCTCCGCAAACATCGGAGCCGAAACTGGCGGGCCACGACCGGGAGATCGTCGAAGTCGAGTTGCTGGTTCCTCCGGGATTCTCGTGCAGTGCGCGGGATCGGATGGTTCTCGACGGTGTCGAGTTCGAGGTGATCGGGGGCCCAGAGATGTTCGACCACAACCCGTTCGGCTGGAATCCCGGCGGCATCGTGAATCTCAAGAAGGTGGACGGATGATGATCGAGGTCATTGTCGGCACTGAAACCAACGAGACCGGCGAAGTTGAGGATGTGTTCGACAGCTTCGACGGTCCGCAGGTCACGTGGATAACCGAACCGTCTGGGGTGCTCGTGATCATGCAATCTCCGGGGAAGCTGTGGGTGGCGTACGCGCCAGGCCAGTGGCAGAAGGTGAGGTCGTCATGAAGATCGAGTTCAACCCGCAAGCGTTCTACGAGATCCGCCGTGAGCCTGCCGTGGTCGCCGAGTTGGACAAGATCGCGCAGAAGACCGCCGACTGGTGCAACGCCAACGGCAAGGGGACGTACGCGGTCGGATCTCAGCAGGGCCGTAAGGCTCCGCAGGGTCGTTGGCGTGCGTCGGTCGTGACTGCGGACGCGACGGCGATCGCCTACAACGCGAAGCACCATATTCTGCTGCGTGGGCTGTCTGCGGGTGGCGCGTGATCTCGCCTCTTGGGGTTGCGCGAGCGGTGCTGACTGAAGCAGTGCCGGGTGTACCAGTGGCAACGAAGGTGCCCAACCCTCGACCATCTCGGTTCATCCGTCTGGTGCGAGTGGGTGGCGGGCACTCACGCGAACTCGACCGCATGCTCCTTGTCGTCGAGTGCTGGGCGCCCGACGGCGTGCAGGCCGAACTGGATGCGCTGACGGTGTCCGATGCGCTACGAACCGCGCCATCTGGCGGTCCGCACGGCGGCGGATGGGTCACGCACTGGGACACCAACACCATCGCGGACTTTGCGGATCCGGAAGTGACTACGCAAGCCCGGTTCACGGTGACTGGGACGCTCGTCACGATGACTTTCAACTGAATATTCCCCTCCACGGCTCCTGACCAACTTGCTCTAGGAGGGCATTCTCATGGCTATTCAGCACACCTACCAGGCGCAGAGTGTGGACGGCGGCGTGGCTTTCATGCTGGACGATCCGGCGCTGCTGCCCGACGATCCGACCGCGGCCCTCACCGAGGACCAGAAGGCGGGTTCGCTCGGCGTCCTCACCGACTCGGGTCTGTCGAAGGGCATCACCCGCACGTCGAACGTCGAGAAGGACTTCGACGGCGGCGACTACGTGACCACGCAGTCGGAGTACTCGGGTCTCTTCAAGTTCACTCTGTTCGACGTCGACCTCGAGACGGTCAAGAAGATGCTGTACGGCGACGCGAACGTCGAGTTCACGCCGGCCGACGAAACTCACGGCAACCAGTACCACATCAAGCACAACGCTGATCAGCTCCCGATCAAGCCGTTCTTCTTCCTGACCAAGTCGGGCAAGAAGCGTGAACTGCTGGTCGTCGAGAACGGTCGTGTCGACGAGATCGGCGAGCAGGTCCACAAGGGCGGCGAATCGACGAAGGTCGAGGTCACCGTCCGGTCGTCGAAGAACTCGAACAACAACTACATCGAGGAGTACAGCGACGACGGCGAAATCGTGACGGCCCCTTGATCGCCGTGCCGGGGTCGGGCCTCTTCCCCGGCTCGGCGCTCTACCCAGGAGGTGAATGACCTGTGGCTTTGAACGACTGGCAGGACGGCGCGGTCGGCGGGACACCGTTGACCGCGGCGCGTCTGAATGAGCGTGACACGGCGATCGTGGACGCAGGGAAGACCGCTACGTGGGGGCAGGTGTCGAACAAGCCGTCGACATTCCCGCCCGCCACACACTCGCATGACGTCGCTGACGTGACGGGACTGCAGGCGATCCTCGACGACTACGAGACGCGGATCGCCGCGCTCGAAGCGGCAGCCGAATAGCTGCCACCAACCTGGCCTCGCGGGGTGCAACCCCTTTGGTCAGGAGCCGCCAACGCATCGCGTTGGCAGAACCCCCGCGAGGCCGGGTTCCAGCTCCGACCACCACCCAACGTCTACAACCAGGAGGCTCCTGACCATGGCCCAACGCGTAAAGCTCGGCGGCTCCACCGACCATATGATCATCCTGCCGATTGACCTCGAGGATGGCGGCGACGTCATCGAGGTGACAATGCCGCTCATGAACTGGATGCCGCGCTCGGCGGTCAACGACTACAAGCAGTGGATCGAGCACGTCACCGAACTCGGCGACAAGTACGACAAGTGGCAGAAGGCTGTCGAGGAGTACGAGAAATCGGACCCGAAGCCTCGCAAGAAGCCGGGTGACGCTCCGTGCGATCCCGACGATCTGCCGACCGAGCCGCGACTGTTCCAGCTCCGGCACCTCAAGCCGTTCTGCACGGACGCCGAGTACAAGCGGATCGTCGAGAACTGCTCGCCGGGTCTTGCGAACGACATCTTCCAAGCGATCCTCGGTGCGGGCGAAGACGACGACGAGCCGGAGATCACTGAGGGGGAATCTTCGGCCTCCACGGGCTCCTAGCGGAGCACGGGGAGGCCATCGAGGCCGACCTTATCGACCGCGGACTCCGACTGCGTGACCTCGGGACGTACGAGTTCTCGTGGTCGGACCTGCGGGCGATCGTCAAGACGCGGCGTTTCGACTCCGCACTATCCCGATCGATCGACCCTGACGGTTGGTTCTGGAACGACGCCCGAACGTATCTGGCGGCAGAGTCCGCGACAATGCTGTCGGCGGTTCGGTTCTGGACGATCATGGGACTCCGAGTGTTCGACGAGATCCCCGACGAGTATCTCCCTGTCCAGTACGGGCCGACTCATGAGGACGACGATTCTGCCGAGGACGCCGTCAACGACGACCGGGATGCGCGGGCGCGAGCCGTCGCCGACGAACTGATGGCCGGCTAGGGCTCGTCGGCGAACCTCTGCATCCCACGGAGGATGCCCTCGGAGTGCGTGTTCAACTGCATGTCGTACACGACGCACATGCGGTCTGCTGTGTTGATCCAGCACCGGTCCGTTTCCCACTTGTTGTATGTGTCCAGGAACAATGTGAGTGATCCAGGATCATGCTCCGCGTCCGCGGGGAGTGTCTGCGCGGCGTCGCGAAGCGCAGCGATCTGGTCTGACAGGCATCCCCACTCGCCGTCGCCACATTCGCTGTAGAGGTGAACGCCCACCTGACCGAACGTTTTCCATGACGTGATCTCGTCGGTTGTCGTTGGAGTTGTCTCCGCGACGCTGCTGGCCTTAGTTGCAGACCCATCATCACTGCCGCATCCAGCGAGCACAACGATCGCGGACGCTGCCACGAGTGCTGCGAACTGTTTCTTCATGAGCGCATCTTACGTGCTCATTTCTGGCATCTTGCGCCCTTCTGGCGTGCCCATCTGAATGGAGGACACCTTGACTGAGGTCGCAACCGCGTATCTGTCCATCGTCCCCGAGACCAGCAAGATCGGTCCGGGGATCAAGAAGGCCCTTGGTTCTGCGGATGGTCAGGCTGCGTCTGCTGGCAAGAGCATGGGCGGCAAGCTGTCGTCCGCTCTCGCGATGTCACTCAAGGTCGGCGGCGCGGCGGCGGGAACTGCGGCATTCGCGGGTATCGGCGGGGCTCTCACTAAGGGATTCTCGCGACTCAACACGATCGACCAGGCGCAGGCGAAGCTGCGTGCGCTCGGGTCGAGTGGCCAAGAGGTCGAGTCCATCATGGACAACGCTCTCGCCGCAGTGAAGGGCACGGCGTTCGGTCTCGGTGACGCTGCGGGCCTAGCGGGCACGATGGTTGCCGCTGGCATCAAACCGGGGCAGGAGCTTGAGTCGACGCTGCGTCTGGTGGCGGACTCGGCTGCTATCGCGGGTACGGACCTCAATGACATGGGGCAGATCTGGGGCAAGATCGCAGCTAAGGGCAAGTTGGACGGGGAAACTCTCGACCAGCTCATGGAGCGTCAGATCGGCATTCTGCCGGAGTTGGCGAAGAACTACGGCGTCACTACTGAAGAGGCCGCGAAGATGGTTTCGGAGGGCAAGGTCTCGTTCGAGGACTTCGCCAAGGTGATGACCGAGAAGGTCGGCGGCGGCGCTGAGGAGATGGGCGAGACGGTCCAGGGCGCGTTCGAGAACTTGAAGGCTGCTGCGGGGCGTATCGGTGCGACAGCTCTGGATCCGCTGTTTAAGGCTTTGCCGGGCGGGTTCTCTGGGATCACGGACGCGATCGACCAGTTGGAACCGAAGGTCGCCGCGCTGGTTGAAACCTTCTCGTCGAACGTGATCGAGAACTGGGGGCCGCGGGTCCGCGACTCCCTGATGGGCGTGTGGGATGCCCTCAAGGGTTCTGGCGTGGTGGATCAGACGAAGGACACGTTCCTGCAGTTGGTCGACACTGGCCGTGAGTTGGCGCCGACGATCGGTCGGATCGTCGCACAGTTTGCGAAGGTGTCGTCGGCGCTGGGTGTGTCGACGTGGCAGGTGTTCCTGACGGTCGTGCAGGGTGCGGCGTCCGTGCTGTCTGCATTCGAGCCCGTTCTCTCGATGATTGCTGACGTGATGGAGGCGCAGCCCGCACTGGTTGCTGCTGCGGTTCTTGCCTGGGCTGGATTCAAGACGATCCCGACGATGGTCGGGCGCGCTGGTACCGCGATCGGGGGGATGAAGGACAAGATCACCGCGCTGACTCGCGCGGGGACTATCTCTGCGGCGAATCAGCAGCAGCTCGCTTCGGCGGCAGCGAACCACGCGAAGGCGCAGGTTGGTGCCCAGCAGGCGGCTGCGCGAGTGATGATCGCCGAGGAGAACTTGGCTCGCGTCCGCGCGACGGCTGGGGCAACTGCGGGACAGGTTGCCTCAGCAGAGTCTCGGCTTGCTGCGCAGCGGCTGATGGCGGCTCAGGCTGCGAACCGCGTGACGACGGCGACAAACCAGATGCGGACAGCCCAGGCTGCCGCCGTGGCGCAGTCGACGACGTTCGGCGGGACGATCCGCACCGCGTACGCACAAGGCGCGGCGGGAGCGACCCGGTTCACCAGGACCGCAGGTCTGGCGCGTGGTGCGATGACCGGTCTATCCAAGGCTGGATCCGGGCTGATGGGCATGATGGGCGGTCCCTGGGGGCTCGCAATGATGGGCGGCATGGTCGCAGTCATGGCGATCACGTCCGAGATGCAGAAGTCGAAGCAGCGGGCACGGGAACTCGCCGAGGCACAGGCTGCGGTCGGAAGCGCGACGCGCGACACGACCGTCGCGCTCCGAGAATCTGCGGGCGCGCTCGACGATGGCGTCGTTACCGCGATGTCGTCGCAGATCGACGCCATGTCGAAGCTCGCCTCGAAGCAGTGGGCCAATCCGCTGGTGACGGCTGGCGTCAAGGGCCTGGATGGCGCGTTGACGAAGCTCGGCGTGACGACGGATGATCTCTCGCGCGCGATGGCTGGCAGTGACGCGTCGTGGGATCAGTTCGTCACGAACATGACGATGGCGAACCCGGCGATCATTGGGTTCCTGCCGAGGCTTCAGCAGATGCGGCAGGACTTCCTGGCCCAGCGTGATGTCGCAGCTCGGGTAACTCCAGGTGTAGCTGAGTTTGGTGAAGCGATCGACGTTCTCGGCGATAAGTCTGCGACGGCGGCAGACAAGCTGGACGCGATCAAGACGGCGATGGATGCGCTCAACCCGCAGAGGTCGAAGGCTGAGGCCGTCAAGGAGATGGGCGAGTCGATCCGCAAGGCTGCGGATGCGACGGCAAGTATCGGCCCGGATGCTTTCGATGCTAAGGGTGGCTTGGATGCCATGTCTGAGTCGGGCGGCAAGTTGACCGACACGCTTTCGGATCTTGCGGAGAAGCAGCAGGGCGTTGCTGCAACTGGCGATAAGAACGCGATCGCACGCACGAACCGCGAGATCGAAGGCACCTTGCAGTCGCTCGCGGATTCGACGAATCAGCCAATCGAGAAGATCCGCGAGCTGTATGCGTCGTTCGGTGGCGGCGAGAACATCGATCTGATGGTGAAGTTGACTGGTGCGCCTGAGACGGTGCAGCAGATCGGAGCCATTCAGGCTGCGATGAATGCGACGCCTGACGCCAAGTATGTCGAGTTCCAGACTGGCGAGCTGACACAGGGGACGCTGGATACGCTCGAGACGCTCGGTATCAAGGTGACGACGATGCCGGACGGTAAGACGATCCGCGTCGACACGACCGGCGATGCTGGCGCGAAGTTGCAGGGCGTCCTGAATACGGTCAACTCGATCCCACCCGGCAAGGCGATTGCTACTACGGCTCCGGGCGGCGAGGGTGTGCGCGCACTGCTCGCCGACATGGGCGTGAAGGTGCGGACGGACAACAACAAGAACATCGTGGTCGAGTCGCCGCTGGCGCCGGGCGTTAAGGATCTTCTGCATCAGATCGGTCTGGAGGTCATCAACCGGAACGGCAAGAACGTCATCGTCAAGGCGAACGACGACGACTACGTGAACAAGTCGCACAAGTGGACCGAGACCGAATACAAGCAGATCGTGGTTCAGGCGAATGATGCCGGTGCTCGAGCTGGGTCGTCGGTGGCTGGCATCTTCGGTCGGGCGAACGGCGGCATCAATCAGTACGTGAACGGCGGCATTAACGAGGCCGAGGCGTTCGCGAACGGTGGCATGAAGGTCATCACGAAGCCCATGTCGGCGGACATTTTCCAGGGCAAGGGCGCAGGTACGGTCTTCGCTGAGGAAGAGACGGGCGGCGAGGCGTACATTCCGCTCGCCAAGTCGAAGCGGAATCGTTCGACATCGATCCTGGCGACGGTCGCGGACATGTTCGGTATGTCGCTGGTCCCGAAGGAAGGCACCGTTTCAGGGATCCTCGGCGGTATTGCCGGCGGCGCGGTCTCGAAACTGCTGAAGGCTGCGGGCGCGGACGGTCTGACTCGGTTCGCGGACGGCGGTTTCAACGCGAAGCAGTTGAAGGATCTCGCAAACGGTGCCGGTGCATCGCAACCTCTCAAGGGCGCTCCCTATGTGTGGGGTGGCGTGAACTGGGGAGACTGTAGTGGCGCCATGAGCGCGTTGACTCGTGCCGCCGCAGGTCTGTCTCCGTTCGGCGGGCGCTGGTCGACAGGTTCGGCTGCGTCGGATCTCCCCGCGATGGGGTTCCAGCAGGGCATGTGGAAGTCGGGCACGATGGGTGTCGGCTTCTACAATGGTGGGCCAGGTGGTGGACACACTGCGGGCACACTTCCCGATGGCACGAACGTCGAGATGGGCGGCTCGTACGGCGGCGGCATGGTCGGCGGCAGTGTGGGCGCAAATCATTCACAGTTCACCGATCACTGGTTCATGCCGGTCACTCCGGAACGTCCGAAGCAGCACACGGATCTGCTGCCGGAGGTCCTCGGTATCGACGATTCGCAGACGGTTCCGGATGGCGGTACGACCACTTCGCCGGGAGCCACCGAGTCGCGCGAGTCGACAATCTCGGGGATGTTTGGCAAGGCCGCGCAGGAGGCTGTGTCGGGCCAGGTCCAGGACATTCTCGGCGTGTTCGGCATCAATGATTCGCCGGGTGTTCTGGCTGGTTGGGCTGCGATCAAGAAGCCCGGTACTGACGGTACGGGTGCTGGTGTCACTGATCCGGGGACGAACAAGCCTGCGGAAGGTGAGGACACCGGTAAGTCCAAGGCTGGCGGCTCGGACGAGTCTGCCGACACGACGGAGACGACTCCGGCGGCTCCCGCGCTCACCGGGATTGATCTGGTCAAGGACCAGTTCAAGAAGGGTTTGCGTGAGGCGTGGCGGACTGGTGGCGAGTGGGCGGCTACGGATTGGATCGTCAATAAGGAGTCGACGTGGAATCCGGCCGCGCAGAACGGTAAGTATCACGGTCTGATCCAGGCTGGTGCGGAGGTGTATCGGGCGGCGGGGGTTGATCCGAACACTGTCGATCCGACGCTGCAGGCGAAGGCGTTCGACAAGTATGTCGGCGGCCGTTACGAGTTGCCGACGAAGGCGAAGGCCTTCCATGAGGCGAACAACTGGTACGACCAGGGCGGTGTCGCTCAGGGCGTCGGTCACATGCTCAAGAACACGCTCCGTCCAGAGCGCGTGTTGTCGCCGACTCAGACGGCAGCGTTCGAGGACGGCATGCGTCGCGGGTTCAGTGGCGACACCAGTGCGCTCGAGGCGAAGTTGGACCAACTCGTGAAAGTGATTATCGCGCAGGGCCCGAACGGGGTGCAGCCAGCACGCAATGACCGGGATTTCGCGGACAAGCAGCGGCAGAAGAATCGACGGCTGGTTGCGGCCGGCAAGGGAGGTCGACCCTAGATGCCCGGTTTCGATGTCACGTTGATCGCGGGTGACGGCACCCGATTCCCGGTGTGGGGGTCGGACCGTCATCCGTGGATCACGCTCGCTGAGTCGTCGGTGGACGGGTTGATGGATGCGCCGATGGAAACCGATTGGATCGAGGACACCGAGGGTGCGACGTTCTCGGGCGAGCGGTTTCTGCCGCGCGATATGACGCTCGGTCTCTATGTTGCGGAAGAGTTGTCGGGGTCGCGGCAGGCTGGCCGACTCGAGTCTGATTTCCGGCGTGCGTTTTCGGCGCGTCGGGATCCGTGGAATCCGGCAGCACGGTTGCCTCGAGTGGAGGTCTTCTCGGAGCTGTCTGGTGTTCGGACCTTGGATGCGCATTTGAAGGCGGCTCCGGAGATGAAGATGGAGCGTGACCCGTACACGAACGATATTTTCGACATCACCTACGAGTTGCGGGCGCCGCAGCCGTTGCCGACGTCAGGGACTGAAGTATCGGTGTTCGAGACATCGGGGAGCAGTGGGAGTGGAACTGTCACTGTGTCGAATCCCGCTGACACTCCGTGCCGACAGACGTGGATCCTGACTCCGGGTAAGTGGGTTCTTCCGGATCGGTCATGGCTCGGGCCGGAGGGTGCGCGGGTGCCAGCGGGGGAGCATGCGGCGCGGACGGTGCCGGTCGAGGTGACGGTCGCTGATGGTGGTGCACGGATCACGCGCGAACGCCGCAAGCTGCACGCGGCGACACTCACGGGTGCGAATCTGTTGGGCCGGATGAACGGCAACTGGATCCGCTTCGACATCCCGCCATACACACCGCCGACTGAACTCCCGATCTCCGTTTCGGGTGCCCCAGCATCGGGTGCCCGCGCTGAACTGCACATGCCGCGGCTGTGGTCGCGATTCATCGGAATGGAGCTCTAACGATGACCGCTCCAGCGATGACGCTCGAAGATCAGTGCGAGGCGATCTGGGAGGCGACGCTCGCTGAGGATCGCCGTGTTGAGGCGATGCAGGAAACGCCGCCCGGCATCTTCGTGTTTGACGGCCATCAACGGCTGCAACATCTGCTGCTCGATGTCGTGGAGGTTCACGCCGAGGACAAAGAGAACGACACCGGCAGCATCGATCTGACGATCCCGTTCGATCATCCGGTCGCGCAGTGGATGAACGACGACCGCGGCCGCATGAAGCGTGGCGAGGGCGAAAACTTTCACGTCGACGTCGAACACAACGGTGTCCGACTGTCGGGCCGATACGACTCGAAGACGGTCAAAAAGGACGCGAAGGGCCAACGACTGTTGGTCGTCACGTTCCTCACCGACTACGAGAACCTGAAATGGGTCGACTGCTGGAGCAACCCGTTCCTGCCGGCCATCTTTCAGTTCCCTCGGATCTTCCTGCTCGCCGGGCCTGCGATCTGGACACTCAAGACGGCACTGTTCCTGAACCTGCTGCGGATCTACTCGAGCATCTGGCAGATCCCGGACGATCCGATGAACCCGATGACCTGGCTCGACGGCTTGGACATGTCGAATTGGGACATCGTCATCAAGCCGACGACGCTGTTGCAGGACTTGGCGGCGGGTACGACGTGGGCGTTGTTCATGTCGCGGTGGGGGAAGTGGGATGACATCGCGTCACCGATCATGGCCGACGGCGAACTATCGGTCGTGACCCGGCGGTGGCGGAAGGGCGACCCCGAGCCGTGGCCTGGCGCTGACATCAAGGACGGTGCGCTGGTCGTCGACATCGTCGACAAATCCGGTCACCGCGAGGGCGCCGCGAATGGCGGCACGATCTTCGACGGGCTGACCCGGACGATCCGTGAATCCATCGGCGACATGTTCGAGGACATCGAGGTCGAGCTGACGGGTGAACCATCATGGCCGTCGCAGTTCTACTCCACGATGTTCGAGACGCCGAAGGGCTTCCCGTTCGTCCACTTCCCGGCGGACTATCCGACGGAGACCGAGTTCACGACGTCACCATCCAAGGGCATCATCATCAACACTGGTGGCCAGTCGGCACCGGGCGTGAACGAGGCCATGTCAGCAGGGATTCAATCACTCGTCGACCTCGCCACGTCGAACCTCAACATCGCCGGGTACGGTATCGGGCCCCAGGGCGGTGCTGTAGACGCGATCTTGAAGCCGTTCTATACCGACACCGTGCTCGCGTGGATCAGCGTGAAGCTCCCGCACCGGATAGCGCAGCAAGGATCGTCGCACCTTCTCGAGTACCACGTTGACCTGCCCGGAAAGGCGTACACGCTGTCGAGTCTCATGGCGATCCGGTCGGGTGTGAAAGCGACGGAGCGTCAACGCCACGGCAAGGTGACGAGTGTCGGCGGCCCGTACGTCGTCGGCTGGAAGGGCTCGGGCCACTTCTACAAGGGTGATCGCGGTTCGTTCGAGATCGCCGGTGACGAGTCGGGCGAGATCCATGTCGAGCGTTGCACGAAGACGACGTTCGATTGGGCTGCCGATCACTTCGCGCAGTGGGAAGCCGAGTTCGGTGCACCCGCCGACCGTGACCCCGTCGAGCAGATCATCAAGATGATCTCCGACGTCGCATCAGCAGCATCAATGATCGGAGTGTGGTGACGAATGTGTGACGCATGTGTTCCGTTCGCGGACCTGACCGAGGACCAACTCAACGACCAGATCGACCGGATCTCGGCGACGTTCGTCGGCCTCCCTCTGGTCGTCGGCGCACCGATGGTCATGGGCCCCGAGTACTGGTTGGAGGTCGCCCGCCACCAGGTCGAGGTCGGTGTCCGTATCTGCTGCGAGCCGATCAAGGACTACCGGCCGGGTACGTCGATCGACAAGGATTCGGCGGCCGGCGTCTGGGTGTACCGCGATGGCGTCGAAGGTGTGGAGGATCCGCGCGACCGGATCAAACGGCTCGCTCGCGAACAGCACGAAGAATATCTCGCTGAGGTTGAGCGGCGCCGCGGCAAGAAGGAGGGCGGCCGACGATGAGTTCGGACGATTACGCGCGGGCGACGATCCGCGCCGGACAGGACCTCGGCGTCTCCCCCCGCGGTATCAAGATCGGCCTCGCAACGAATCTCGTCGAGGCGGGGCCGACGTCCCCGCGTGCCGCTGGGCCGATCCTCATGTACGCGAACGCGAAGGTTCCCGAGTCGCTGAGCCTCCCGCACGACGACGTCGGGTCGGACGGTTACAGCGTCGGCACCTTCCAACAGCAGGTCCGTAAGGGCACGAACGGTGCGTGGTGGTGGGCCGACTGCGCTACCTGCATGGACCCGTACAAGTCGGCGCGACTGTTCTTCACCGAGCTCGTGAAGCTCGACTACAACAACACGTCGAGGTCGCCGGGTTCGTTCGCGCAGGCGGTTCAGAAGTCGGCGTACCCAGACCGCTACGACGGCAAGTTCTCGGAGGCGTCGACACTCTACGACCGTCTCGTCACAACCACCGGAGGTTCAATCGTGGCCTACTACGACAGCGACCGATCAAGCGAGTTCGGGTTCGGGTCGTCCCGCCCTACGTCGGGGATCGTCGGAATCTGTATCCACACGACCGAGTCGGGGAAGTCGGCGACCGCAACATCCGCGACCGCTGACAGCGTGACCACCTACCAGGTCAACTCGCAGACCGGCAGCTACCACGTTATGGTCGGCGTCGACGGCAAGCGCATCAGACAGAACACCGACGACTGGGTTACCTGGTCGACGGGCAACAAGGGCAACAACATCCTGTTGCACCTATGCTTCGTCGGTAACGCGTCGCAGACTCGAGCCGAGTGGTTGGCGCAGGACAAGATGCTGCGCGCGGGCGCCACGGTAGTCAAGTACTGGGCCGACAAATACGGCATCCCGCTCAAGAAGGTGACTGCTGCTGGCCTGCCCGGCATCCTCGGCCACGTCGACACCCGAGTATGGGGCGGCACTGACCACACCGACCCCGGTGCGAACTTCCCCTACGACAAGCTCATCGAGTACGCCAAGGGCGGCACCGTAGCAGCCCCGGTCATCAACCAGATTGACGCCGAGGCGAAGGCCGCGGCGTCATGGATCGGTGACCGTATCGGCTCGGGAGAGAAGGACGCGGCACGCGGCGGCAAGTTCGCCGACTTCGCCAACGGGTCGATCTACTGGCACCCGAAGGTCCGCGGCGGGCTAGCGACCGCGGTACCCGCGAACATCTTGGAGACGTGGGCGACCTACAAGTGGGAGCAAGGCGCACTCGGCTACCCGACTCGCCGCCACACCGTTGTGAAAGACGTCGGCGATATCCAGGCATTCGAAGGCGGCGTCATCTACCGAAAGTACGGGCAGACCGGCTACCCGGTGCGCGGTGTCATCGGCGACCGCTGGGCGTTCGAAGGCTACGAGACCGGCCCCCTCGGCTGGCCGACGTCGGACGAATACGACAACGGCACCGGTGGTAAACGGCAGGACTTCGAAAATGGGCACCTCGAATGGGACCCGTCCGGCGCAATCAAGGTGGTCAAGTGATGTGGACTCTAGCCTTCTGGCGCGACGCGGCCGAACGCGCGATCAAGACCGCGGCGCAGACCGCGGCAGGTCTGTTCGTCGCTGACGCAACGATCGTCTCGCTGTCATGGTCGGCTGCGGGTGCAGCGGTCGGTACTGCTGCTCTCGCTTCGCTGCTGACGTCGCTGGCGTCGGCGCAGGTGTCCGGCTCGGCATCCCTCGTGTCTGCGAGCGCGGGTCGCCACCGTAAGGCTGACGGGTGAACTCGTCGTGGCGGCGGGTCGCGTCGGGCAACTTCCCGTTGTACCGGTTGATCGTCCTCGGCGTCCTCGTCTCAGGAATCTTGCAGACCATCTACTGGAAGGTGCCGGCGTCGGTTGCAAACAGTGCTCCGCAGGCGTTCGACGTCGTGTACGCGGCGATGCAACCAGCCGGGGCAGCCGTCCTGTTGGCGGGCCTGTACACGCGGCGCGCACTCATGTCGTTGCAGCTCGAGCGGATCGGCGGCACCGCGCTAGCCACGGCCGGATTCATGTACACGGCGTCGGTGACGATCAACAACGGGACCGTGCCACTCACCGCGGCGACCTGGGCGATCTTCATGCTGTCCGTCTACCTCGTGTACCGGGTGACCCGTGAGATCCCGCGGGAAATACGGGGCCTTGAGGTAGAGGCGCGTCGCATCGTCGAGGACGGGGGAGCTGATGTCCAGTGAGGTCATTATCGCTGTCATTGCTGCTATCGGTTCCTCGAGTGTCGTCACCGCGATTGTCACGGCTCTGCTGAATCGGAAACGCAACAGCGTCGAGATCACCAAAGTGCTGCTCGAGATGTCGAAGGACGAAGTGCTCGGCACCAAGGAAAGCAATAAGGAGCTCCGCGTCGAGGTGAAGCGCCTATCGAACGAGGTCAAAAACTTGCGTGAGGTTCTCGAGGAGTTGGTGCGGACTGTCGAGCGTGACGTCTTGCCGGTTCTGCCGGTTGAGCATACGGAGACGCGGCGGGCGTTGCGGGCGATCGCGTCACGAGCGAAGGAGGTCGTCTGATGACAGTTCCGAATCTTCCCGGTGCTGGTACTGATTTCGGTCAGTACTTCATCCCCGCGAATGTCGCGAACGGTACGACTGGCGGTCTCTCGGATTTCTCGTCGCGTGAGCGTGGCGACTGGGAAGCGATGCTCGAGCAGGGCTGGGACAACAAGCTGAAACCGATGGGCGAGCCGCTCGATGTCGTTCGCACCTTGGCGAATCTGGCGATCGGGGTGCTCGGAGGATCATTCGAAGACTTCTTCAACATGTTCGGGCAGCCTCCGATCATCCAGGACATGCAGGACTCGACCCAAAAGTTCGAGGGCATACAGGTCTACGGCGCCCGCTACATGCCGTCCAACATGACCCCGACATCGAACCTCACGCGAGCGCCGTTTACGGGCAACATTCACGAAGGCGTGGGAGTCACCTATTCCGGTAGTGAAATCATCCTCAACAGCCGGGGGCTGTTCAAAGCCGACGCTCAGTCCTTCTTCTCATGGATCACACTCGGTGGGTCTGGCTGCTACATGGACATCGTCGTACGGCGACCGAACGGTACCGAGTTCTCGCGCAAGCCTGCGATACAGCGGGCTACTAACACGGTCACAGTGTTCAACTCGCACACGTTCGGCGTACCCGAGGCTGGGTATCGGCTCTCTGTGGAGCTCGCCGCGGACCCGTCTGTCGTCGGCACTGACACCCGCGCGATTCTCGGCGGCAAAGGTTATACGTCGCTCGTCGTCAACAAGTGGTCTAACGAACCGGAATAGGAGACCTCTATGACTGTCATTACCGACCGGGTGGAGGATGTCGGCGGCGGGCCGTTGCTGACACCAGTGATGTTCACTGTTCAGCAGGTTCGCGAGTCAGCGGACGGTGACTCGATTGTGGTTCCGTTGCGGCACAGGGTGCAGCCTGTCGACGGCGTCATCACAACGCCTGAACTCGATCCCGGCCCGGCCACTGTGACGCTTGGCGGATCACGTCAGGCGACCTACAACATTCTCGTGCCTGACTCGTCGACCCCGATCCGTCTGTGGCCGCTCATCGACGCTGGAATGCCGAGCCCGCCCGAGGATGACCGCTACCAGTTCGTCCGCAACGGCGGCGGCCTCGCCCGCGGCGTCGCGTTGACGCAGGCCGAGATGGACGCGCAGCCGTTCGACCCCGGCAGTTTCTATCTCATCACCGACAGTTTCATCGGCGAATAGCCGACCACCCTCTCACCCCTTTTAGGAGTTCATTATGGCAACCACTGCGAAGGCTTACGGCAAGTCGATCCTGTCGCTGATCAACAAGGAAATCTTGATCGCCAACTCGACGGGCGACTCGAACCTCAAGATCATGCTGCTCACCTCGACCGGCACCGGTGCGGTCGACCAGGACGCCCACCAGTACAAGGCTTCGGTGACCGGCGAAGCGTCCGGCGCGGGATACACGGCAGGCGGCCAGTTCCTCAAGAACGTCACCGTCTCCTACGACGCGGCGACGAACACTGTGCGCGTGAACGCCGATAACCCGGTATGGCCGACGTCGACCACGACCGCGCGTGGCTATGTGATTTACGACGACACCCCGACCGCGGACTCGGCTAAGCCGCTGATCGGGTACGGCGTGTTCGATGCTGACGTGTCGACCACGTCGGGCACCTTCACGATCACCTGGAATGGTGGCCGCGTCATCAACCTCAGCACTCCGTAAGGGAGGCGGCCACACATGGCGATTGAAAAGGGTGGCCGCAGTATCCGAGGTATCCGTTACGACGGCGACGGGATCGGCCGCGTCATCATCCTCAAAGCCGTCTACGATGACCCGATCCTCGGCCGGGTCATCGTCTGGGATGGTCGGATCTCCGAGAACATACCCGCGCCCGCGATCCCGTTCGTCGTGTCGATGCCCTCGCCAGAGGTGCACGCGGACGCCACAGTCGCAGGTGCCGAGATCACATACTGGCTCAGTCCGCCGACGGTCTCGGTGTCTGCGGGATCCTCGCCCGTGGGGCCACCGATCGAGTACACGGCGACCCTCGAAGCCCCGTCAGGCCTGTCCGGGTCGCACAAGATCGGGGCACCTGCTACTGAGTACACGGCAGACCTCGAGGACGGCGCGGTCGCGTCGTCGATCGGCGGCGAGTTCGTCGATCCGATGGAGTACACGGTCGGTCTGCCGGCGCCAGTCGTTCACGCAGACGCGAACGTGTCCGCGCCCCCGATGGTCTTCTACATCGAACCCGCCGCACCTACGGTGGGTGCGTTCGCAGACGTTGACGGCGGCGTCATCGAGTACACAGCCGAGGTTGTCGCGCCGACGTCGATCACAGCATCGTCGAGTCCTGCAGGTGCGGCCTCGTCGATAGTGGTGGCACCAGTCGCGCCGAGCCCGTCCGCATCGTCTGCGGCATCGGGCCAGCCGATCTCCTACACGCTCGAGCTCGCGCCGGGCGAAGGCGTGTCGGCGACACTTACCCGCCAACGCATCAACAAGTCGTCGGGCACCAACGTCACGTCCGGCTACATCGCGGGCTGGACGTCAGACGCAACCTACCCTGGCACCGTTACCGGCGACCAGAATCTCAGTGTGGTCGGAGCAGGGGAGCACGTCTACGTTCGCACAAAGCTCGACTTGAACTCGTCGATCAACGGAGACCTGTACCTGCGCCACAATGGGGCGAATGTGCAGCCGGACGTTCTGACTGGCGTGTCGACGAGCGTGAGCGGGCAATACTCGCTCGACCTGTCGCACGCTGACGAACTGTCGTTGTGGACGTCGATCTCTTCGACCGGTTCGCAGACAGCGGCGGGCGGCTACATCGAGGTTCGGCCGGCTGTTGGCGTGCCGACGTTCGATGCGGCTATCAGCTATTACGGTTCATCCGGCTCCACGTCACGGACGATTACGACCGCAGCCGGCGCGACCCTTGTCATTGTCGTCGACGCGACATTGTCCGGGAGCGGCACCGTGAAGGTCGACGGCGTCGACGCTGTGAAGGTCGACGGGGCGACGCGCGGTACAGATCAGTGGTGGATCGCTAGCGGTCTGGCGGCTGGCTCGCACACGATCACGTTCAGTGCGACGGCAGGTATCTCCATGACGGCTGTCTCCTACACCGGTGTGACAGACATCGGCATAGGCAACGGAGACTCGGGCACGTTCACGTCCACCCGGACAGCGACCGCCCTCTACGGTGCCGGACAGTTGAACCTCTACGGCTTCTACGGGTCGGGTATCGGTGATCCCAGCACGACCTCGACCGGCGCCATCCGTACACGAATCAAGAACAGTGACACCAACAGCAAGTCGATTCTGTTCGTCGACTCGACGTCGGACACCGTCACCGCGAACCTCGGGTCGGCTGGCTCCATCAGCTACAGCGCACTACGCCTGTACTGATCTCGCACGACCAAGCGCCCCACCCCTCACAAGGGGGTGGGGCGCTTTTTGTCGTCTCTGCGCTGCTTCTCTCGCTATGATCGACGTCGAACTGCCGGGCGGCTTCCACGACGGGAAACTGTGGGAGGTCGCCACCCTCGACGACGACGTTCTGATGCCCGTCCTACGCCGCCGCGGTGACGAGGCACCTCGACTGCACGTTGTCAGCTACCGGCGCGCGGGACGGATACACGACGGCATCACTGTCTACGAGCTCGCCCAGTAGATCGGGTGGACGAGTGATGAGGTTTGCGGCGTGAATGTGCCTTGAGTGGAAGCGTTGGACCTGGATTCTCGGTGACGGTTGCGGGTCGCCGCCTCCTGAGTGCATGTCCGCTGCTGCAAGACTCAGGCGAGGACGATATCCACAGGTACAGCGCTACCGATCGTGTGTCCAACGGGCGAGCTCTTGAGTACGTTGGCGTGCAGCGTCTCCAACTGTTCGCGCGGCGCATCGGAGTCGACCGTGACTGTGGCAGTGATCGATTCGAAGCCGGCGTGGCCTTCAGCAAGTCCTAGGAAGACGTGTAGATCGAGGTCACCTTTCAGATCCACCCGGACATCCTTGAGTTCGATGCCCGCGGCGGTGGCATTCGCCGCGTACCCCACGGCCAAGCAGTTGCCCAGAGCGCCGAGCAACTGTTCGACAGGGTTGGGCGCGGTGTCGCCGCCGCCCAGGCCCGCGGGCTCGTCGGACGGCGACGGACTGAACGATCGCACCGTGGCCTCAGACTCGAACGCGCCCTTCCAGGTCACGTGCGCCGCCCAGGTGGTCTTGGCCTTGTCTGAGTCCGCCTCAATTGCTTGTACTAAACCGCTAACGGCGGCGATGTTCACGTCATTGAGTTTGCTGGTCACGGTCTCAGTCATTGTTCAATCCCTCTCGCGTTGGTGAGTTCCCACGATAGGTCGATACGCGGCCTGACCTAATAGTTAGGCGCACGGGGGTTCGAATTCGCGTACTCCTTTCCGCCGACTGAGGTTCGAGAACACGAAGGACTCTGAGCATCCTGCAATGCGCTGGCTGCATTGCTAGGTCCTCGAACGGCGCCCCGTCTCCCTGGTGAAGGTTCATAAGGGGGCGGGACGCTTTCGTCGTATCCTGACGCTGTGATCGACGTCGAACTCTCAGGCGGTTTCCATGATGGGAAGCCGTGGCGGGTCGTGAACTTCAGCGACGACGTCCTCGGTGATGACGTGCCCGCCCTGACGATGGACGTGTACCAGCACCACGGACGTATGCGCGACGGCATACCCCGTGTACGAGCTCGCCCCGCGTTCTCTCGACTGACGGCGCGACTGGGTGTTAGGTGCCGAGTCGCGGCTGACGAGTACGCCACATAGTGAACAGCGCGAGGGCTACGACCGCAGTCGCTACGCTCGTGGGCACTGTCCACGCGATCACGCCAAACCCGGCAAGCACGAGCAAGATTAGTAGGGGCACCGTCAAGGTCAGTGAGATGCTCGCACCTGCACCTACGTTCATGATTCGCTCTCCTGCCTGACATCGATCGCCAGCTCAATGATACAAGGAGCCGCCAGCACCATACAAGTGTGGAGGCGCGCCCGGGGACGACGTCGTCGGCACTCGTTCACCAATACTGACGATCAAACTTTCTGTGCGCACTTCGAGATCGTGCCGACGTAAATGACGAGGTAGGCCCCGCGCTGCATCGGGGGGACGCGTGCGCGGGGCCTGACAAGAAGATACCGCCCACACTGCGAAGTGTGGGCGGTATCGGCGATTCGGTGACTTTTAGATGACAAGTTCAATCGAAGGCTCGTCGGCATTGGTGATTGTGTGAACGCACCGCCATCGGTTCCCTTCGGCATCCGTGATCCGGATTTCAACTTTAGGCAGACCCATTCCGGGCAATATCCCAGCGACAAGCCGTTCAGTCAACGGCTTGTTGTGGAAAGCTTTGATCTGGTCGTCGGAGGGTAGCTTTGCGCCTTCCAGAACGTACACGTCGTTTGGCTTTAGGACGTTCAGGTCAGGAATCTTCCGACCTCCACCTCCGGTAAGACGTTCGAAAATTATCTGTATTTGCGTCTCGGGGTTGTAGCCCTGCTCCATTACCTTTGCACTGAGACGAAATACCGGCCGATCGCTGTAGTTCGTAATAACGACCTTGCCGCTTTTCGTCTCGACGAACACCAATCGTGCTTGGCGTTTCTCCTGTTCGCGGCGCTCCTCCTCGGCGACTTGGCGTTCCTCTGCCTGTTTACGTCGGTCGGCGATAGTGGTCGCTAGCGCGAGGGAGACCGCAGCAGCGGTCAGGTTCGCACCGACCCATGTAGGAACATTTCCCCATTGCACCCACCCGTTGTCGGCCCACAGCAGTATGCAGACGACGAGTACCTCCGCAAGGGAAGCAATGCCGAGACACGCAGCCCACTGCCGCCCATGGGTCTCGGATACGTAGTCCTTCCAATGCGTGTATCGCTCCTTGACGTTTCCGAGTGCCTTCTTTCGTTCCCGGGCAGCCCATTCGCATGTCCGCTGAACACGCGAAGCCCGCCTGTCGTCGGTACCTTCTTGAGGCGATTCATCGCCGTCTTCTGTCACGGTGGGTCTATTCGCAGCCGACTCCGTCGCCGTCGCGGTCTAGGTGGTCTCCGTAGCCGGGATCGCCTGCGTGTACCGGCGCAGCTCCGGCCGCGCGGGCTGCCGAGCAATTCGCGTAGTAGGTCGAACCACCGTCCTCGGTTGGAACAACTTCCTGCACCGTTGTCGGAACCAACCGGACCGGGGGAGTGGTGTCTGGTTCGTCGACGTCGACTGGTTCGGTCGTCTCCGCAGTCGTCGTCTCCTCGGTGGTGGCTGCCGCTCGCGATGTCGTCGGTGTTTCCGTGACTGTCTCGGTTGCTACGTCGGTGATCGTTGTCGTGACGGGCGGTGCCGCATCTGGGGCGTCCTCACCACCGATCGCCGCACCGATTCCGCATGAGGCGAGCAGTGCGAACAGGCCACCGATCCCGAATGCTGCGGTCCGCTTGCTGTTCTTCTGGGCGGGTTGTTGCCAGGTCATTCGCAGGCCACCCCGTCATTGTCGCGGTCGAGTGCAGATCGGTATCCGGGCTGGCCGCGGTACAGCGGCGCGGCACCGGCGGCTCGTGCGGCCGAGCAGTTCTTGTAGTACGCGCCCGACGGCGCGACGGGCGCTTGCTGGCGCGGTGCAGGTTTGGGGGTGCTCTGGCGTGGTGTCGCCTTCGGGGCCGGTGCCTGCGTGCTCGAGCAATCGGACAGGACGCGCTGGATCGCCGACTTTTCAGCCGAGGTGACCCACAGGTTGTACTTCGCCTTCACCTCAACCTGCGTCGTCACGTACGTGCAACGGAAGCTCTTGTTCGACGGCAGCCAGGTCGCTGCGTCGCCGTCGCGCTTCTGCATGTTCGCGGGGCCGTCGACCGCGCGCAGGTTGAGCGGGTCGTTAGCGAACGCTTGCCGCTGTTCGCTGGTCAACTGCTGGGCGCCCTTCTGCCAGGCGTCCGAGAGTGCGACGACGTGATCGATCTGCACCTTGGACGACGTCGACGTGCCTCGCACGAACTGGATCGTCTTGCCGGTGTACGCGTCGTTCAGCGTGCCGGTGAGGACGACGCAGTCGCGGGTGCCAGCCTTGTACGTCTTGTTGGTGAGGTCGCGGTTCAGGATGTCGTTGCGGGTGTCGCAGCCGTTGTGGCCGCCGTCGACGTTGACGTCGTCGGACCATGCCTGCCCGAAGAGGTCGCGGTCATAGCCGGTTTTCGGGGCTCGTCCCTTCACCGCGAGTGTGTCGAGTGTGTGGAGGGTTTGGGCGGTCGTCGGCGCGGGGGCTGCCGAGACGGCGGGGGAGGTGAGGACGGGAGCAGACACGAGGCCTACTCCAACCGCGATAGCGGCGAGGAGGGATTTAGTTCGCATCTCAGAAGGTTCTCAGAATCAACCCGTGAACAGGAGTGATCGGCTCGATATTCGTCTCAACGGGTGACAGAGGCGAGCGTCGGATGGTGAGTCAGGTCACCGGCCTGAAACGAGTGAGGCCCCGGTTCGCATCGTCTGCGATCCGGGGCCTCTCGCCACACTCACTGGAAGCTAGTGTGGCCCATAGTGTGTACCTTGCGGTCCTGCACTATGTCTCACCTGGAGCGGGTGACGGGAATCGAACCCGCGTAGCTAGTTTGGAAGACTAGGGCTCTACCATTGAGCTACACCCGCGCTGCACTGATGTGCGAGCAAGACACTACAGCAGGTGGACGCGGAACTTCAAAACCTGTCCCGGGTTCGTGTCCGCGGCCCGGTGGGCCGTACTATGTGCGTTTGGCCGTGTCCGAACAACGGACCCGACCGCGGGATGTGGCGCAGCTTGGTAGCGCATCCGCTTTGGGAGCGGAGGGTCGCAGGTTCAAATCCTGTCATCCCGACGATCACGAGTCGTCCGTAAGACCTAAGGAGTTCTACCCCGTGAAGAGCATCGTCGAGCAGCTCAGCCCGACCCGAGTCAAGCTGAATGTCGAGGTTCCGTTCGAGGAACTCTCCGGTGACTTCGACCAGGCGTACAAGGCACTCGCTCAGCAGATCCGTATCCCGGGATTCCGTCCCGGCAAGGCCCCTGCGAAGCTGATCGAGGCGCGGGTCGGCCGTCAGTCGATCCTCGAGCAGGTCGTCAACGACGCGCTGCCGAACAAGTACTCGCAGGCCGTCGCCGAAGCCGACCTCAAGGCCATCAGTCAGCCGGAGATCGACGTCGACGAGCTCGTCTACGGCGAGCCGGTCAAGTTCACCGCTGAGGTGGACGTCCGTCCCGAGATCACCCTTCCCGACTTCTCGACCCTGGCGGTCGAGGTAGATCCGATCGAGATCTCTGACGCCGACATCGAGGAAGAGCTCGAGAACCTGCGTGCCCGTTTCGGCACGCTTGTGGGCGTCGACCGTGGCGCTGCGGACGGCGATTTCGTGTCCATCGACCTGGAAGCGACCGTCGACGGCGAGCCCGTTGAAGACGCCACCACCGAGGGCCTTTCGCACGAGGTCGGTAGCGGCAACCTCATCGAGGGTCTCGACGAAGCCCTTCAGGGGCTCAAGGACGGCGAGAAGAAGGACTTCACGACCAAGCTGGTCGCAGGCGACCACGCGGGAGCCGACGCGGACGTCACCGTGACCGTCAACTCGGTCAAGGAGCGCGAGCTTCCGGCCGTCGACGACGACTTCGCTCAGCTGGCCAGCGAGTTCGACACCGCCGAGGAGCTGCGCGCCAGCCTCTCGGACCAGGTCGCCGACTCGAAGAAGTACGAGCAGGCCGCCGCTATCCGTGACGCAGTCCTCGACCAGCTCCTCGAGACCGTCGAGTTCCCGCTACCCGAGGCCGTGGTCGACGCCGAGGTGGAAGGCGTTCAGCATCAGCTGGTGCACGCACTCGGCCACGACGACGCACAGGTCGACAAGTTCCTCGAGGCGCAGGGCAAGACTCGCGAGGAGTGGGACGCCGAGAGTCGCACCGACGCCGAGAAGTCGGTTCGTACGCAGTTGCTGCTCGACTCGATCGCCGATGAGGCGGGCACCGAGGTCGGCCAGGACGAGCTGACCCAGCAGATTCTCATGCAGAGCCAGCGTTACGGCGTTGCTCCGCAGGAGTTCATCCAGCAGTTGCAGAGCGCCAACCAGATCGGTGCCCTCTACGCGGATGTTCGACGTAACAAGTCGCTCGCCGACGTCATCGGCAAGGTCAAGGTCACCGATACGAACGGCGAGACCATCGACACCGACGCGTTCTTCGGTGGCAGCGACGACGAAGACGCCGCAGAAGGCGACGACGCCGACGCGTGATCCACACGCCCGGGTAACGGGCACACCTCGACAGCCGGGACGGCGAACGCGTCCCGGCTGTCGTGCTGTTCGGACCGTGTTCGAACGGACGAACCCCGTTCCGCTGTGAGCGAATAAGGGGTGTCGGCGGAACAATTCGGGGGGTGGAATTGATTAACCTCGGTGACAACGCCGCACACCTTCGCGTGAGCACGGCCATCATTTTCGACAGATAGGGACAACAAGTGAGCAATCTCGACACGCCCTCCATGAGCTCGGGCGTCGCCGGCCTGAACCTGACCGATTCAGTGTTCGAGCGCCTGCTTCGCGAGCGAATCATCTTCCTCGGAACCCAGGTGGACGACGAAATCGCCAACCGGCTCTGCGCACAGATCCTGCTGCTGTCCGCGGAGGATCCGGAGAAGGACATCAACCTCTACATCAACTCGCCGGGCGGGAGCGTCACCGCGGGCATGGCGATCTTCGACACCATGCAGCTCGCGCCATGCGACGTAGCGACCTATGCGATGGGGATGGCGGCATCGATGGGCCAGTTCCTCCTGGCCGCAGGCGCCAAGGGTAAGCGTCACGCACTCCCGCACGCGCGGATCATGATGCACCAGCCTTCGGCGGGTATCGGCGGCACCGCGGCGGACATCGCGATCCAGGCCGAACAGTTCGCAGCGACCAAGCGTGAGATGAACCGGCTCAACGCCGAGTTCACCGGTCAATCGCTCGAGCGGATCGAAGCCGACGCCGACCGCGACAACTGGTTCACCGCCACCGAGGCCAAGGACTACGGTCTCGTCGACCACGTTGTGACCCACGTGACGCGTCCCGGCGTGTGAACGCCACCCGCCCAACACCCTTCACCGGTTACGGAGACACCATGAACTCATCTCTTCCCACCGACGTCCGCGCAGGCATCCCCGATGCCGCGCTGGCGCTCAAGGGCATTGAAGCCCGCTACATCCTGCCGTCGTTCATCGAGAACACGCCGAACGGTCAGCGCCAGTACGATCCGTACGCCAAGCTGTTCGAGGAGCGCATCGTCTTCGTCGGCACACCGATCGACCAGACCGTCGCCAACGACGTGATGGCGCAGCTGCTGGTCCTGGAGAGCCAGGATCCCGATCGCGACATCACGATGTACATCAACTCGCCGGGTGGCAGTGTCCCCGACATGCTCGCGATCTACGACACGATGCAGTACGTCCACTGCGACGTCGTCACGGTGTGCCTGGGCGAGGCCGCGTCGGCGGCCGCGATCCTGTTGGCCGGCGGCACCCCCGGCAAGCGCGCAGCGCTGCCGAATGCGACCGTGCTGATCCACCAGCCGCGCACCGGCGGCGCGTACCAGGGGCAGGTCTCAGACCTGGAGATTCAGGCTGCGGAGATCGAGCGCATCCGCAAGCGCCTCGACGAGATCCTCTCGTTCCACACGGGTCAGGACACCGAGAAGATCCGCAAGGACACCGATCGTGACAACATCCTGACGGCCGAGGGAGCCAAGGAGTACGGGATCGTCGACGAGGTGTTCGACTACCGCAAGAAATCCGCACGCAAGTAAGACGTGTTCTTCTCCTTCGAACCCGCCCCCGCGCGAGTACCGTTCACGGTGACGCGCATAGCCCCCTGAGAAAGTAGGTGTGGCCACATGGCCCGAATGGGAGACGGTGGTGACCTCCTGAAATGCTCGTTCTGCGGTAAGAGCCAGAAGCAGGTCAAGAAACTCATCGCAGGTCCGGGTGTCTACATCTGCGACGAGTGCATCGACCTGTGCAACGAGATCATCGAGGAGGAGCTCGCCGAGACCAGTGGCGACGTGAAGCTCGACGAGCTTCCCAAACCTGCGGAGATCCGTGACTTCCTCGACAACTACGTCGTCGGTCAGGACACGGCCAAGCGGACGCTCGCGGTGGCGGTCTACAACCACTACAAGCGGATTCAGGCTGGGGAGAAGAGCGACAAGCGGTCGGCCGCCGAGCCGGTCGAGTTGGCGAAGTCGAACATCCTGATGCTCGGCCCCACCGGGTGCGGTAAGACGTACCTGGCGCAGACCCTCGCCAAGATGCTGAACGTTCCGTTCGCGATCGCCGATGCGACAGCTCTCACCGAGGCCGGTTATGTCGGTGAGGACGTTGAGAACATCCTGCTGAAGCTGATTCAGGCCGCCGACTACGACGTGAAGCGCGCCGAGACGGGCATCATCTACATCGATGAGGTCGACAAGATCGCCCGCAAGAGCGAGAACCCCTCGATCACGCGCGACGTCTCCGGCGAGGGCGTGCAGCAGGCGTTGCTCAAGATCTTGGAGGGCACGCAGGCGTCGGTGCCGCCGCAGGGTGGACGCAAGCATCCGCATCAGGAGTTCATCCAGCTCGACACGACCAACGTCCTGTTCATCGTCGCGGGCGCGTTCGCCGGCCTGGACAAGGTCGTCGCGGACCGGATCGGCAAGCGCGGCATCGGTTTCGGCAACGAGGTTCCGAGCAAGGGGGCGGTCGACACGAGCGACTACTTCGCCGAGGTCATGCCGGAGGATCTAATCAAGTTCGGCTTGATTCCCGAGTTCATCGGGCGTCTGCCGATGGTCGCATCGGTGCGCAACCTCGACAAGGAGGCGCTCGTCTCGATCCTCGCCGAGCCGAAGAACGCACTGGTGAAGCAGTACACCAAGCTCTTCGACATGGACGACGTCGAACTCGAGTTCACCGATGAGGCGCTGGAGGCTATCGCCGATCAGGCGATCCACCGGGGGACCGGTGCGCGCGGTCTCCGCGCGATCATGGAGGAAGTCCTACTTCCCGTCATGTACGACATCCCGAGCCGCGACGACGTCGCCAAGGTCGTGGTGACCGGTGAGACGGTGCGAGACAACGTGCTCCCCACCGTCGTCCCGCGCAAGGACGACGACAGTCCGGCCGAGAAGTCGGCCTAGCGGCTGGCGCTTTCCATCCGCCAGTCGTTGCGCCCAGGGCACGTTCGTTTGTGCCCGGGGCGCGAGTCTGTGCACCGGGCCCGGATCTGAGCGCAATCGTGGTGCCCAGGGCACAAAGTCGGTTCGAGTTCAGGACAGTAGCCCGGCACGTTCCATCCGGTGCTTGAGCATCGGAATCATCGCACCGGATCGCAGGTCCGCGAATATCCAGCGGGCGACGTCGCAGACCAGGTCTCGCAGTCGGTCCTCCCTGATCTTCTCGGCGACGACCGCGTCTTCGGCGTTCTGTCCGGGCCTGAGGTCGCGTCCGTACTTTCGCAGCCCGTCGAACTCGCCGACGAGGCGGTCGTCCCAGCCGTAGTCGGTGTACACGGTCCGCCCGCTGAGGAGCGTGAACTCGCACTGCAAGTCGGGCAGGGGAAGTCGCGCCTCGATCATCTGCGCCCGACTCCACGACTCGCCTGGATTCGCCGACCGGCCATCGCCGTACCGCAGTGCGGCAGCGACCACCGTGGCGCCGCGCACTCGGCGGCGAGACAGCTCGATCTCGATTTCGGCGGCGGTCAGGCCGAGAGCGAGTGCGCTGTCCACTGCGGCGAGCGCCTGCGCGAATGGCCGATCTGCGGCGACGTCGACCGTCGTCCGAGCGAGGTTCGAGACGAGAAGCCCGTTGACAACGACGACGGAGTCGTCCGGCAGACCGCTGTGGACGTGGCGGTAGCGAGTCGACCGGCCACCACCTCGTCGCTGCTTCGCGAAATGGATATGGACGTGTTCAGGACCGAGCAGATCGAGTCCGTGGACGGCAGCGGCCGATTCGTGGCTCAACGGCAGGTCTGAATCGCCGGCAGCGGCTATGCAACGTAGGAGGTAGATCGCGTCGTCGACGTCGTACTCCGGCAGTGACTCGGTGAGGACATACATCCCGGGCTCGAGGGGCGTCAGCTCGCGCGCCTTCACGGCGAGTCGCACATCTCGGTCGCTGCGTCCCACGTCGCGAGCCGCGTCCTTGCGAATGATTCCGAACTCGTCCACCGGCCACATGCCCGAAGTGAACACCCCGATGCCAGCTTTGTCTCCCACGAATTCCCCAACCCCGCCTCTCGCACGAATGCGCTCAGAGCGCGAGCGTTGCGCACGACTCCCGACTCCGAGCGCAAACTCGTGCCCTGGGCGTAAAGCGCGACGCCAGTCGACGCGCACGGCTACCGTGTCAGCATGAGCTACGACACAGTCGCCGGAATCATTCTCGCGGGCGGGCGTTCGCGCCGAATGGGGCAAGACAAGGCAGCGTTGGAGTTCGACGGGGTGACGATGCTGACGCGAATAGCGGACAAGATCTCGCAGCGGTGCTCGCCGGTCCTTGTGGCGGCACCCACGTCGTCGCAGGCCTACCGCGAACTGTCGAGCGAATCGGACTTGCAGTGGGTGACCGACGAGAAGGAGGGGAGCGGACCGCTCGGCGGACTCGTCGCAGCGCTGCACGTGGCTGCCGCGGCCGGAGCCGACGTCGCCTTCGTCTGCGCCACCGACATGCCGCTCATCGAAGGCGGCCTGGTCGACGAACTCCTGGCCGGACTCACCGAGTCGACCGACGTCGTGATCGCGCACGACGCCCAGCGCGATCACCCGATGGCAGGGGTCTACCGCACCCGCGCCGTGGACGGCCTTCAAGCGCTGGTGGACGCCGGGGAGCTTCGGATGGGAGCGGCCGTGGAAGCCGTTCAGACCCGCCGGGTCAGCGTCAGCGATGAGAACTGGCTCACCAACGTGAATGCTCCCGAGGACCTGCACCGACTACGGGCAACAGGCGTTTCCTAGAATCAAAGTGTGAGCAACCCCGAGCTGAGCAACGCCCTGCCCAAAACCTGGGATCCGTCCGAGCACGAATCGGCCCTGTACCAGGGGTGGGTAGACGCCGGATACTTCCGTGCGGACGCGTCGTCCGACAAGCCCGGCTACTCGATCGTGCTGCCGCCGCCCAACGTGACCGGCTCTTTGCACATGGGGCACGCACTCGATCACACGCTGATGGACACCCTGACTCGCCGTAAGCGGATGCAGGGATTCGAGGTCCTGTGGCTGCCTGGCATGGACCATGCGGGCATCGCGACGCAGACTATCGTCGAGAAGCAGCTCGCCGACGAGGGAACCAGCCGCCACGACCTCGGCCGGGAGAAGTTCATCGAACGAGTCTGGCAGTGGAAAGCTGAGTCCGGCGGCACCATCCAAGGCCAGATGCGACGTCTAGGTGACGGTGTGGACTGGGATCGCGACCGCTTCACTATGGACGACGGTCTCTCGCGCGCCGTGCACACCGTCTTCAAGAAGATGTACGACGACGGTCTGATCTACCGCGCCGAGCGACTGGTCAACTGGTCGCCTGCGCAGCAGACCGCGATCTCCGACATCGAGGTCAAGTATCAGGATGTCGCGGGCGAACTCGTGTCGTTCCGCTACGGCTCGATGGACGACGCGCAGCCGCACATCGTGGTGGCCACCACCCGTATGGAGACGATGCTCGGCGACACCGCGATCGCCGTCCACCCCGACGACGCCCGTTACGCAGACTTGATCGGCGTGGAGCTCGACCACCCGTTCCTCGACCGCACGATCCCGGTCGTCGCCGACGACTACGTCGATCCCGAATTCGGTTCCGGTGCAGTCAAGATCACGCCTGCGCACGACCCGAACGACTTCGCGATCGGGCAGCGCCACAAGCTGCCGATGATCACGATCATGGATAAGACGGCCGTCATCGAGGGCACCGGAACACAGTTCGACGGCCTCGACCGGTTTGCTGCCAGGGTCGCCGTGCGCGAGGCGCTCGCCGAGCAGGGGCGGATCGTCAAAGAGGTGCGGCCGTACGTGCACAGCGTCGGCCACTCCGAGCGTGCAGGCGAGCCGGTGGAGCCGCGCCTGTCCATGCAGTGGTGGGTCGACGTCCGCTCGCTCGCGGCGGCCGCGGGCGACGCGGTCCGTGGCGGCGACACCGTCATCCATCCCAAGAGCCAGGAACCGCGGTGGTTCGCCTGGGTCGACGACATGCACGACTGGACGATCTCCCGTCAGCTCTGGTGGGGGCACCGCATCCCGGTCTGGTACGGCCCGGACGGACAGATCGAATGCTTCGGTCCGGACGAGAGCGTCCCCGAAGGGTGGGAACGCGACCCCGACGTCCTCGACACCTGGTTCTCGTCGGGTCTGTGGCCGTTCTCGACCATGGGGTGGCCCGAGCAGACTCCCGAACTGGACAAGTTCTACCCGACATCGGTCCTGGTCACTGGTTACGACATCCTGTTCTTCTGGGTCGCCCGCATGATGATGTTCGGCACATACGTCGGCGGACTCGACATCGCCGGACTCAAGGATCGTTCGGCGCGAGTGCCGTTCACCGACGTCTTCCTGCACGGCCTGGTCCGCGACGAGCACGGCTCCAAGATGAGTAAGTCGAAGGGCAACGGCATCGATCCGCTCGACTGGGTGGAACGTTTCGGCGCCGACGCGCTCCGTTTCACGCTGGCGCGCGGTGCGAACCCGGGCAGCGATATCTCGGTCGGCGAATCGCATGCGCAGAGCTCGCGCAACTTCGCGACCAAACTGTTCAACGCGACCAAGTTCGCGCTGATGAACGGCGCACGGGTTCCCTCCTCGGATGACGTCTTGGACGTCGAGAAGCTGACGATCTCCGACCGTTGGATACTCGGTCGTCTCGACGAGGTCCTCGCCGACGTCGACACGGGTTTCGAGACCTACGAGTTCTCGAAGGCGTGTGAAGCGCTGTACCACTTCGCGTGGGACGAGGTCTGCGACTGGTACCTGGAGTTGTCGAAGGTTCAGGTGGCCGAGGGCGGCGAACGCGCCGAGAGGACCGCACTCGTGCTGGGCACCGTCCTGGACAAGTTGCTGCGCGCACTGAGCCCGGTGATGCCGTTCGTCACCGAAGTCCTGTGGAAGGCGTTGACTGGCGGCGAGTCGGTCGTGATCGCCCACTGGCCTGCCTCCTCGGAGCAGCCGGCCGATTCGGCGGCCGCTCAGCGCATCGACGACCTGCAGAAGCTCGTCACCGAAGTGCGACGATTCCGCAGCGACCAGGGTCTCAAGCCAGGTCAGCGTGTCGCCGCCGTCGTCGACGGCCTCGACGAGCTCGGTCTCGCCGAGCTCCGCGGCCAGCTCGACTCGCTCGCCCGACTCGAAGCGGCGGACGACGGGTTCACGGCGACGGCCACCATCGAGGTGCGTTTGTCGACGGGAACGGCGAGCGTCGCCATCGACACGTCCGGCACCGTGGACGTGGACGCCGAGCGCAAGCGCGCCGCCAAGGATCTGGCAGCTGCGGAGAAGGAACTGGCGGGCACCACCGGCAAGCTCGGCAACGAGCAGTTCCTGTCGAAGGCTCCGGATGCGGTTGTCGAGAAGATCAAGGCCCGCCGCGACCTGGCGGAGGCCGACGTCGCGCGTCTCAAGGCCAAACTCGAAGCGCTGGGCTCCTGATGGCCGCTTCGCAGGCAGGCTCCGAATCGTCGTCGGACCTCGCCGAACTCGCGGCGGTCGAAGCCGAACTCGACACCCGGTGGCCCGAGACGAAGATCGAGCCGTCGCTCACGCGCATCGTTGCGCTGCTTGAGCTCCTCGGGAACCCGCAGCACGCGTACCCGTCGATCCACATCGCGGGGACCAACGGTAAGACATCGGTCACCCGGATGATCGACGCGCTTCTACAGGCGTTTCACCGGCGGGCCGGCCGCATCACCAGCCCGCACCTGCAGTTGGCGACCGAACGGATCGCGATCGACGGCGCGCCGATCAGTCCGCGGCTCTACATCGACACCTACCGCGAGTTGGAGCCGTTCATCACGATGGTCGACGACTCGTCGACTGCCCAGGGCGGCCCTCGGATGAGTAAATTCGAGGTACTCACCGCGATGGCGTACGCCGCTTTCGCGGAGGCGCCCATCGAAGTGGCCGTCGTGGAGACCGGGATGGGCGGACGCTGGGACGCTACCAATGTGATTGATTCCCAGGTCGCGGTCATCACGCCGATCGCGATGGACCACGCCGACTACCTCGGCGAAACGCTCACCGCGATCGCCGGGGAGAAGGCAGGCATCATCAAACCGGGCCCGTCGGACGCGATCGTCCCGGCCGACCCGGTGACGATCATCGGACCTCAGGAACCCGAAGTAGCCGACGTCCTGCTCCGTGCGAGCGTTGATGCGGGCACGATCGTGGCCCGCCAGAACTCGGAGTTCAGCGTGGTGTCCTCGGCGACTGCCGTCGGCGGGCAGCTCCTGACCATCCAAGGGCTCGGCGGCGTGTACGACGAGGTGTTCCTCCCGCTGCACGGCGCGCACCAGGCGCAGAACGCGGCGCTCGCCCTTGCGGCCGTGGAAGCATTCTTCGGCGCAGGCGTCGACCGTCGACTCGACGTCGACGCCGTCCGCGAAGCGTTCGCCGGCGTCACGACACCGGGCCGATTGGAGCGCCTGCGCAATGCGCCGAGCGTCTTCATCGACGCGGCTCACAATCCGCACGGGGCGAAGGCCCTCGCTCGGGCGCTGATGTCGGAGTTCGACTTCCGCCGCCTCGTCGGCGTCGTCGGCGTGCTCGGTGACAAGGACGTCCGCGGACTCCTCACCGAACTCGAACCGGTCCTGGACTCCGTCGTCCTCACGAACAACGGCTCACCACGCGCCCTCGACACCGAGACGCTCGCGGACATCGCCCGCCCGATCTTCGGTGACGAACGCGTCGAGGCTGTGCCATTCCTGCCGGACGCCGTCGAACGCGCCATCGCGCTCGCCGAGGACAACGAGGCCGGGTCGGTGTCCGGAGCGGGCGTCGTCATCACCGGGTCGGTCGTCACCGCGGGTGCGGGTCGCACCCTTTTCGGGAAGGACCCGTCATGACCGGGAATCTGCCGCCGGGAATCAATCCGCCTGCCACCGATCCGTGGAAGGGGTTCCGCGGGGTGATGGCTGGAACGCTGATTCTCGAAGTGATCATCGTCCTTCTCGCGTTCCCTATTGTTGCGAAGATCGGGGGAGGTCTCTCGTGGGGCTCGGGACTGTTCCTCGGCGCGCTGACGCTCGCGTTCATCGTGCTCTCCGGGATGTGTTCGCGCCCGTGGGCGCTGCCGACGATCCTCGTGTTGCAACTGGTGCTCATCGCAGGCGGGCTGTTCCACTGGTCACTCGCGGTGATCGGTGTGATCTTTCTTTGTGTCTGGGTCTACATCGCGTACATTCGACGCGACGTCGCACGACGGATCGAACACGGCCTGCTTCCGAGCCAACGCCTGGACTGACTCCTCGAGCGCGGCGTCGTCTGATCGAAGGAGAACCCTCGACTACACTCGGTGGTTCGACGACCTCGCTGCCGCGAGAGACAGGTGCGCTCAATGGGATTTCGGTACGACGGCAACCACCGCGGGGGCAGCTATCGCCCGATCGCGCGGTTCGCGCTCCTCGCCGTAGCAGCTGGAGCGGCGACCACGCTGTTCGGAGCGCCCGCACATGCCGATACGAGCCGGACCGTCGGACCGTCCAGCTCTGCGCCGTCGACCAGCACACAGTCGACCAGCATGCCGTCAACCAGTACGCCGTCGATCGAGGACCAGGCGAACAAGCCGGGTGTTCCGCAGCCCGTCGCCGAAGGATCGTTCGGGTACATCGCGACGCCGAGCGCCACCCGGTGGATGGCCGAGCGCCAGCCGGAGAACATCATCGCGAACCTGCCCGTCGGGCACCGTGAGGACAACCGGGCGATGGCCGGCGTCCTGGGTGGCCAGTTGGACGCCGCGGTCGCCGAGCGCGGGGCCTGCGTGCAGGTGATCGTCGGAGGCCCGCGTGACGGCGGTCTGTTCACGTACGGCTTCTACGCCGTGGAACCGGAGTACTGCCCCCGGTGACGTGAGTTCTGCACCCCGCGCCCGTTAGAGTGTGCTGGTGACTGAACAGACTCTCGTACTCATCAAGCCCGACGGTGTGCAGCGCGGTGTCATCGGTGACGTGATCTCCCGCATCGAGCGCAAAGGCCTCACCCTGGCCGCTCTCGAACTGCGGACGGTCACCACCGAGATCGCCTCCGAGCACTACGCCGAACACGCCGAGCGCCCGTTCTTCGGGTCACTCTTGGAATTCATCACTTCCGGACCGGTCGTCGCGGCCGTCGTCGAGGGGCCGCGCGCCATTGCAGCGTTCCGCCAACTCGCGGGCGGAACCGATCCCGTCGAGAAGGCTGTCCCCGGCACGATCCGCGGGGATCTCGGATTGGAGACCCAGTTCAATCTCGTCCACGGGTCAGACTCGCCGGAGTCGGCCGCACGGGAGATTGAACTCTGGTTTCCGACCCTGAACTCCTGAAATATCCCCTGCGTCGCGGCGCGTGAGGGCCAGTTTTCCAATGCTGTGCGGGTACTGCCCCGTGTATGTGGGATACTTGAACGGGCCCGCGGAGTCACACTTTGACTTCGAGGGCTCGACGGAACGCTAGCGACCCGCCCGCCATCGGTTGCACCCCACAGGGTCCGGGTGAGCGGTGGTCGCTTGGGAACCGTTACAGCAAGGCGTTGAAGTTCAAGCGCGAAGACCACACAACACCCGGTCGCACGACGACCGGCACACATTGGGAAGGCCCTCGCGTGGCCGCGTCGTACAGCTCTTTCGACGCGCCCGGGGGTCTCAAGGAGACCACGTGACCGATAACGGGTCGCCGGTGAACGCCGATTCGGCGCATCTCACGGCGGAAGAACTTCCCCTTCGACTCCGCGTGCACGCACTCGCCCGACTGCTGGGTTCCACCAGCCGGGACGTGTTGGGGCACCTCGGAGAGCTGGGAGTGACGGCGCGCACCGCGCAGTCGTCGATCTCGCGCGACGACGCCATGCGTGTCGCAGCGCGCTTCGGTGCGGTTGCACCGGACACAACTGAGCCTGCGGCGCAAGCGCCGTCGGAACCGGAGTCCGCGCCGGAACCGGAGTCGGACGGGCCGTCGTTGTTCTCGGCGGTTGAGGTCGTCGAGCCGTCGGCATCGGAGTCCGCGGCCGACGTCGCGGCTCCGCTGTTCCTGGCTGCAGAGCCGGACTCGAAGGGGACGAAGAGCAAAGCCGTCGCCGCGAAGCGCGACGAGAGCGCCGGGGACGAGTCAGCGTCAGCGTCGACGAAGTCCGCGGAAGGCGAGACTGCCGACGCGAACGCCGACCGCAAGAAATCGGCGAAGAAGGGCACCGCCAAGAAGTCCAGCGAGAGCGCACCTACTGCGACTGTCGACAATTCCGCGCAGGCGGAGGACGTCACCCCGGACGAGAACACCGAGAACGGGGACGACACCGACGGGGACAACAACGCAGGGAGCGACAACGCCGAGGGGTCGAATACCGAGTCGAGGTCGCGCCGCAGGCGCCGCGGTCGTCGCGGACGTGGTCGCGGACGCGGCGATCAGGCCGAGGACGCCGACGGTCAGACCGACACCGACACCGACACCGAGTCCGCTGACGCGACCAGTTCGTCTGCCGACGACAGCGCAGACGCGAAGAACGCCGCTAAGAAGAACGACGGCGGCAAGAACCGCGGCGGCAAAGACGGTGGCGAGGGCAAGCACGCTGACGGAAAGCACGCCGAGAACAAGAGTTCAGACGCCAGAAGCGCTGACGACAAGAACTCAGAGAACAAAAACTCAGAGAACAAGAACACCGACGAGGATTCGTCGGAGGACACGTCCGACGGTGACTCGGACGACGATTCGACGCCGACCAGCAAGCGTCGTAGGCGTCGTCGCCGTCGTCGTGGCACCGGCGAAGGCGACGATGCGACGCCGGCCGACGATCCGCCGAACACCGTGGTCCACGAGCGGGAGCCGCGCACCAAGCGCGTCCGTGACGAGGTACAGGGCATCTCCGGTTCCACTCGTCTCGAGGCCAAGCGTCAGCGCCGGCGGGACGGCCGGGACGCCGGGCGCCGTCGTCCGCCGATCCTCACCGAGTCGGAGTTCCTGGCACGGCGCGAGTCGGTCGAGCGGGTCATGGTGGTCCGTGAGCGCCGCGCGAACGGCGCGGTCTCCTCGCACGAGGCGCACGCCGCGCCCACCGAGGACTACACGCAGGTCGCAGTCCTCGAAGACGGCGTCCTCGTGGAGCACTTCGTCACAACGGAGACGTCGCAGTCGATGGTGGGCAACATCTACCTCGGTCGCGTTCAGAACGTGCTGCCCGGCATGGAGGCGGCATTCGTCGACATCGGTCGGGGTCGCAACGGCGTCCTGTACGCGGGCGAGGTCAACTGGGAGGCAGCCGGACTCGACGGCCGCTCCCGGAAGATCGAGCAGGCACTCAAACCGGGCGACAGTGTGCTCGTCCAGGTCAGCAAGGACCCGGTCGGTCACAAGGGCGCACGCCTGACGACCCAGATCTCACTCGCGGGCCGCTACCTGGTGTACGTGCCGGGCGGGTCGTCGACCGGTATCAGTCGGAAGCTTCCGGACACCGAACGCAAGAGACTCAAGCAGATCCTGTCCAAGGTTGTGCCGGATGGCGCCGGTGTCATCATCCGCACCGCGTCCGAGGGCGTCAGCGAATCCGAACTCGCGGCAGACGTCGCGCGTCTGGAGTCGCAGTGGAAGACCATCGACGTGGCAGCGACCGAACACAAGGAAAAGGGGTCGGGCACTACTCGTGCGCTGTACGAGGAGCCGGACCTGTTGGTCCGCGTGGTCCGCGACCTGTTCAACGAGGACTTCACCAAGCTCGTCGTCGAAGGCGACAAGTCGTGGAAGCTCGTCTCCGGATACGTCCGTGACGTCGCGCCCGATCTGTTCGACCGGGTCGAGGAGTTCACCAAGGCGCACGCCGACGCTCCCGACTCGTTCGCTGTGCATCGCATCGACGAGCAACTAGCGAAGGCGCTCGACCGCAAGGTGTGGTTGCCCTCCGGCGGCACGCTGATCATCGAGCACACCGAGGCGATGACCGTCGTCGACGTCAACACCGGCAAGTTCACCGGGTCGGGCGGCAACCTCGAAGAGACCGTCACGCGCAACAACCTGGAGGCGGCCGAGGAGATCGTCCGCCAGATGCGTCTGCGCGACATCGGCGGAATGATCGTCGTCGACTTCATCGACATGGTGCTCGAGAGTAACCGGGATCTGGTCCTGCGGCGCCTCACCGAGGCGCTCGGTCGGGATCGGACTCGCCATCAGGTGTCTGAGGTCACGTCGCTCGGACTCGTTCAGATGACGCGTAAGCGTCTCGGCACCGGTCTGCTCGAAGCGTTCTCGACGACCTGCACCGCGTGCGCGGGGCGCGGCGTCATCGTGCACGCCAACCCCGTGGAGGTCCGTCCGTCCGACGACGGTTCCCGATCGGATTCCAGCGGCAGGCGTTCGCGACGTAAGAAGGGCGGCAACAACGCTCGCACGGAGTCGCCGGGCCCGCAGACGTCAGAGCAGCCGAAGGAGGCGCCGCACAAGCCTGCGGCCGAGCATCCGCTGTTCCGAGCGATGGCCCACCACGACGACGATGTCGAGCAGAAGGACCCGGTGGCCAAGGACACGGGCGACAGCGACTCGCACAATGCGAACTCGGGTAACGAGAACACGGGCGACAGCGACTCGCGGGCCAAGCGTTCGCGTGGCAAGAAGGCAGACGGCAAGAATGAATCCGCGAGTAGTCCGGTCGTCGAGGCCGCGCCGGAGCCGCCGCGCGCTACCGTTCCTGCTCCTGAACCCGTCGCTCCCGCGACGACGGTGACGCGACGGCGTCGGGCGGTGCGGCGCACGTCGGCTCCGACGGCATTCGCGCCGGAACCGATCACGGTGACGACGGACGATCCCGTCACAACGGTCGCTGCGCAGACCGCTGAGCCGGTCGTCGCAGTGACCCGGACACCGCGCAGGCGGACCGGGCGACGGGCGGCGGGGCCTCCGCCGTCGGGCGAGTGACCGCGGCCGCGGGGCACGCATCGACGCGCTGTCGATGAGTTTGACCCGATAGGCTGCGGTCCCGTAGCCTTGACAAGTCGCCTTCCGCAGACGCGCGCTGACGTGCGCGCATGGCGCGGAAGCTGCTTCGAGGGTTCTCGGAGCTGCAGCACACCAAAGATTCGCTGATGAGCAGGACTGGCCTGCGGATTCGGCCCTATGAGACGAGTAAGAGGACAGCGGGAATGGCAACGTACGCGATCGTCAAGACCGGCGGTAAGCAGTACAAGGTCGCCGAGGGCGACATTGTGAAGGTCGAGAAGATCGACGCCGAGCAGGGCAGCACCGTGTCGCTGCCCGTGGCGCTGATCGTCGACGGTGCGAACCTCACCACCGATGCTGACAAGCTGGAAAGCAAGTCGGTCGACGCCGAGATCCTCGAGCACGTGAAGGGCCCGAAGATCCGCATCCACAAGTTCAAGAACAAGACCGGCTACCACAAGCGCCAGGGTCACCGTCAGAACCTGACGGTCCTCAAGGTCACCGGTATCAAGTAGTAGCTCTCACTATTTCTTAGTTCCCAGGAGGAATGAACCATGGCACACAAGAAGGGTGCATCCAGCTCGCGCAACGGTCGCGATTCGAATGCTCAGCGACTCGGCGTCAAGCGCTTCGGCGGCCAGGTCGTCAGCGCCGGTGAGATCCTGATTCGCCAGCGCGGCACCAAGTTCCACCCCGGCGTTGGCGTCGGACGCGGTGGCGACGACACGCTGTTCGCTCTCGAAGCGGGCGCGGTGGAGTTCGGCACCAAGCGCGGACGCAAGACTGTGAACATCGTTCCGGAGCCGACCTCGGTCTGACGACCCGGTCGAACTGGTAACAACTCAGCTCTGCAGCAGGGCGGGTCAGGGTCATCGAGAACCCCGACCCGCCCTGCTTCGTTTTTCTGGCCCGTCCCGAATCGGGCCGCTCTAGATTCATCCTAGGAAGGAGACGCCGTGTCGCGCTTCGTCGACCGCGTCAAAATCGATGTCGTCGCCGGTAACGGCGGGCACGGCTGCTCGTCGGTTCACCGCGAGAAGTTCAAGCCGCTCGGCGGTCCCGACGGCGGCAACGGTGGGAACGGCGGCGACGTACGCCTCATCGTCAACCCTCAGGTGCACACGCTCCTCGACTTCCACTTCCGCCCGCATGCCCGCGGCGGCAGTGGTCGGCCCGGAGAGGGCGGGAACCGCAGCGGGGCCAACGGCGCCGAGCTAGTCCTCCCGGTGCCGGACGGTACCGTCGTCCTCGACGACAAGGGGGCGATCCTGGCGGACATGGTCGGTGAGGGCACCGAGTTCGTCGCCGCACAGGGCGGGCGCGGAGGTCTCGGGAACGCGGCGCTTGCGTCGAAGGCGCGGCGCGCTCCCGGCTTCGCGCTCCTCGGCGAGCCGGGGGAAGAGCGCGAACTCGTGCTCGAACTCAAGTCCGTCGCCGACGTCGGGCTCGTCGGCTTCCCGTCGGCGGGCAAGTCGTCGCTCGTGTCGGTGCTGTCCGCGGCGAAGCCGAAGATCGCCGACTACCCCTTCACGACGCTGACCCCGAACCTCGGAGTGGTCACAGCGGGCGCCGACGTGTTCACCGTCGCAGACGTCCCGGGCCTCATCCCGGGCGCTTCGCAGGGCCGTGGGCTCGGGTTGGAGTTCCTGCGGCACCTGGAACGGTGCGCAGTGCTCGCGCACGTCGTGGACTGCGCGACTCTCGACCCCGGACGCGACCCGTTGTCGGACATCGACGCTCTCGAAACCGAGCTCGCCGCCTACCAGCCCGCCCTCGACGCAGACCATTCACTCGGCGACCTCGCGAGCCGCCCACGGATCGTCGTCCTCAACAAGGTCGACGTCCCGGAGGCCGATGAGCTCGCTGAACTCGTCGAAGCCGATATCGCGGAGCGAGGCTGGCCGGTGTTCCGGATCTCCGCCGTCGCACACAAGGGACTGCAGGAGTTGACCTTCGCGCTCGCCGAGATGGTCCGCGAGTACCGCGCCGCACACGCCAAGCCCGTCGCGCGTCGTCAAGTGATTCGGCCCAAGGCCGTCGACCATGGCGAGTTCACCGTCGAGGCAGACCCGTCGATCGAAGGCGGGTTCATCGTCCGTGGTGCCCGACCCGAGCGATGGATCCGACAGACTCAGTTCGACAACGACGAGGCCGTCGGTTACCTCGCCGACCGACTCAACCGGCTCGGTGTCGAGGCCGCGCTCGTCAAGAAGGGCGCACAGCCCGGTGCTGGAGTCACGATTGCCGGCGTGACGTTCGACTGGGAGCCGACGACCCCGGGCATCGAACAGGTGCCGTTGACGGGCCGAGGAACCGACATCCGCCTCGACCGCACCGATCGTATCGGCGCAGCCGAACGCAAGATCGCCCGCGAGATGCGTCGTCGAAGCTCTGACGACGAGTCGCAGGAGGCCCTCGGTTGGGATGACGAGGCCTCCGAGGACGATGAGTGAGGTTCGCCGCGGCATAGCGTCCGCGCGCAGCATCGTCGTAAAGATCGGCTCATCCGCGGTCACCGACATCGCGACCGGTCTCGACCGGGATCGTCTTGACGCTCTCGTCGATGCTCTCGAAGGCCGCATGCGGTCCGGATCGGACGTGGTCGTCGTGTCGTCGGGGGCGATCGGCTCCGGGATCGCACCACTCGGTCTACGGAAACGACCCACCGACCTTGCGACCAAGCAGGCCGCAGCCAGTGTCGGCCAACTGGCGCTCGCACATGCATGGGGAACGTCGTTCGCCCGGTACGGGCGCGTGGTGGGACAGGTACTGTTGACCGCCGACGACTTCTCCGACCGGGCGCATCACGCGAATGCGCAGCGGACACTCGACCGCCTGCGCTCGTTGCACGCGGTGGCCGTCGTCAACGAGAACGACACGGTGGCAACCAACGAGATCCGATTCGGCGACAACGACCGACTCGCCGCACTCGTCGCACACCTCGTGAGTGCCGACGCGCTGGTGCTTCTGTCCGACGTCGACGGGTTGTACAGCGGCGACCCCCGCAGGCCGGGGCCGGACGGTACGCCTGCGCGCCTCATCGAGCAGGTCGACGGGCCGGACGATCTCGACGGCGTGATCGCCGGGTCGGGCGGAGCCCTCGGGACCGGCGGGATGGCCTCGAAGCTCGCTGCTGCCCGCCTCGCCTCCGACTCCGGTGTGCCGGTGCTGTTGGCATCGGCGTCTGACGCCGACCTCGCGCTGCGCCAGGCGACGGTCGGTACGGCGTTCGCGGCACGACCCGAGCGCTTGTCGGCGCGCCGATTCTGGGTGCGGCACGCTGCGCAGTCGCACGGCCGACTCGTTCTCGACGCCGGCGCGGTCACAGCAGTCTGTCTGCGGCGGCGTTCGCTTCTGGCCGCGGGTGTCGTCGCCGCGCACGGCGACTTCTCCAGTGGGGACGTCGTCGACCTCGTCGATCTCGCCGGGCGCGTTCGCGGACGGGGAGTGGTCGGGTACGACGCCGACGACATCGCACGGATGATCGGCAAGTCGACCGATGAGCTCCCATCAGATCTGCAGCGGCCGTTGATCCACGCAGATCATCTCGTGCCCGTGTAGGGATCTGGTTCGAACGACGAAAGAGCGCGTCGCTACCACTCGAAGGACAGTGGCTGCGACGCGCTCTTCGGTAGCGGCGTGTTCGCCGATCAGGCCCGGTGCTTGCCCGAAGCGTCCTCCACCGGCGGAACCTCCACCAGCGGGTAGACGCCGTCCGCATCGTGCACCTCGGTGCCGACGACGGGCGGGTTGAAGACGCACAGCATGCGCAGCTGGGTCTTCGCGGTGACGGTGTGGCGGTCGTACTTGTCCATCATGTACATGGTGCCCGCGGCGAGCGGGTACGTAGTGCCCGTCTCGCGGTCGAGCAGTTCGCCCTCGCCTTCGACGAGCCACACGGCCTCGATGTGGTTCGCGTAGTGGAACTCGTTGACCGAACCGGCCTTGATGGTGGTCTCGTGGAATGAGAAACCGACGCGGTCGCCGCCGAGCACGATGCGCTTGGAGACCCAGTTGCCCTTCGGGTCGGCGACCTCACGGTCGGTGCCGGTGATTTCTTGGGTGGTGCGAACGATCATCGGAGTACCTCCTCAACGGATGCGGTCAGAATGTCCATGCCCTGCTCGAGCTCGTCCTCGCTGAGGGTCAGGGGCGGCAGAAGCTTGATGACCTCGTCGGACGGTCCCGACGTCTCGGCCAGCATTCCGCTGCCGAACGCCTTGGCGCAGGCCTGGCCTGCCTTCTCGGCGTCTTCGAATGCGAGGCCCTGGATCATGCCGCGGCCACGACGCTTTATGCCTTCGTTGCGCTTGCACAGCTCCTCGAAGCGGTCGGCGATGCGCTGGCCCTTCACCTTGGTCTGCTCGGCGAAGGAGTCGTCCGACCAGTAGGTGTCGATAGCGGCCTTGGCGGTCACGAACGACGGGTTGTTTCCGCGGAACGTGCCATTGTGCTCGCCCGGCTCCCAGACGTCGAGTTCACGACGGCAGAGGGTCAGCGCCATCGGCAGGCCGTAGCCGCCGATCGACTTCGACAGCGTGACGATGTCCGGGGTGATGCCCGACTCCTCGAACGAGAAGAAGTCGCCGGTGCGGCCGCAGCCCATCTGCACGTCGTCGACGATCAGCAGCATGTCCTGGCGCTTGCACAGCTCAGCCAGGCCCTGCAACCACTCGGCCCGGGCGACGTTGACGCCGCCCTCGCCCTGAACGGTCTCGACGATGACGGCTGCGGGGTGATTGAGCCCGCTGCCCTCGTCGTTGAGGACTCGCTCGAACCAGCTGAAGTCCTCGTGGGCGCCGCCCATGTAGTTGTCGAACGGCATCGGGGTCGAGTGGACCAGCGGGATGCCCGCGCCGGCGCGCTTCATCGCATTACCGGTGACCGACAGCGAGCCGAGGGTCATACCGTGGAAAGCGTTAGTGAAGTTCACGATGGCTTCGCGGCCGGTGACCTTACGTGCCAGCTTCAGCGCGGACTCGACGGCGTTGGTGCCGGTCGGGCCGGGAAACTGGACAACGTAGTCCAGGTTTCGCGGAGCGAGGATTTTGTTTGCGAAAGCCTCGAGGAACTCGCCCTTGGCCACGGTGTTCATGTCGAGGCCGTGCGTGATGCCGTCACGCGAGATGTAGTCGATCAGTGCTTCCTTGAACTTCGGGTTGTTGTGCCCGTAGTTCAGTGCGCCTGCACCGGCGAAGAAGTCGAGGTAACGCTTGCCGTCGACGTCGGTGATCCAGCTTCCCTTGGCGGTGTCGAACATCGCCGGCCAGTTACGGCAGTAGGAGCGGACCTGGGATTCGTACGTGGTGAAGATGTCTTCAGTCACGGGGCTATTCTGCGTCGTCATTGTGTAGTTGTCCTAACAGTTTGTCGGCGTCGTGATTACTTGGACGCCGGCGAAAGCCGGTATAGATCTTCCGGCTCGTGTGAATCGCCGAAGAGTTCGGCCTTGAGGAAGGGCTCGCGAGTGAATTCCAGACCGAGCTCGCGGGCGACGCCCGCGAAGAGCGCTTGCGAGGCCTCGTTGTCGGGGCTGATCGTGGTGTGGATAGCTGTCACGCCCGACCCGGCGTTGCGCTTGAACAGCTCGCGCAGCATGGTTCCGGCGATCCGCTTGCCCCGCTGATCGGAGTCGACCGCGACCTGCCACACCATCTGTGCGTGATCGGCCTGCGGTCGGCGGTATCCGGTAACGAAGCCTACGACCCTTCCCTCTACTTCGGCGACGATGGAGGTGTCGGAGAAGTCTGCGCCCCACAACACGTAGGCGTAACTCGAGTTCACGTCGAGTACCTGCGAGTCGCGAGCGATCTCCCACATTCTGATTCCATCGTCAACCCTCGGTCGCCGGTAGGCGACACCGTTGTCGTCGTTCAAATCGAACTGAGTCTCTGATTCCGGGTTCATGACGTGTTCAAGGTTAGCCAGCGGTCACATCGATGTCACACGATCGGCGCAGGAGGCCCGATAATGGCTGAGCTTTGTGCAGGCCAACCACCGAGTGTGCATTGAATCACACGAAAATGTCCGAAACACGTCGAGCGGACGGTTGTGACAGATCGACGAGCATGGGCAGGACCCACTCGCACCGATGGTCGATCTTGACTGTGGCGACATCGTCTCCGCGGGTGCGGCCCCTGTTCACGATGACGACTGGCTTGCCCGCTCGGGCCGCGTGTCGCACGAAACGTAGTCCGGACATGACGCTGAGAGAGGATCCCGCTACGAGCAATGCGTCGGCGTCGTCGACCATGGCGAACGCACGGTCGACGACCGGGCGCGGGACGCTCTCGCCGAAGTAGACGATGTCAGGCTTCAAGATCCCGCCGCATGCGGTGCAGTCGACGATTCTGAAATCGGACGTGTCATCGAGCATCGCGTCGGCGTCGGGCGCCACTTCGATGGCTCCGCGCCCGCGTGCCCGGTCGGCGAAGCCGGGGTTCGCTGCTTCCAGAGCCTGCGCGAGCAGGTGCCGCGACTGGGTATGTCCGCACGAGAGGCAAATAACCCGCCCGTACGAGCCGTGGAGGTCGAGCACCGGGCGGGAACCGGCTTTGAGGTGCAGCATGTCGACGTTCTGGGTGATGACTCCGGTCGCAGCGCCTGAACGCTGCAGATCGGCGATGGCGCGGTGGGCGGCGTTCGGCGTCGCGGAGTCCATGTGTCGCCACCCGAGGTGGTTGCGTGCCCAGTAGTGGCGGCGAAACTCGGGGGAGGAGAGGAACTGCTCGATCGTCATCGGACTGCGCGGGGTCGCGTCGGGACTGCGATAGTCGGGGATACCCGACGGCGTCGACACTCCGGCTCCGGTGAGGACGACGGTCCGCCGCCCGTCCAGCACGCGGGCCGCGATATTCGCGCGTTCGAACGGGTCTGCGTCGGCAACGGTCGGGGCTGCCGGTGTCCAAGCCGTGACGCGCGTTCGCATGCTCCGAGGATACGATGGTTCACCGATATGACCAGGATCATCGCCGGAGAGTTCCGCGGGCGCCGTCTGAGCGTGCCTGCCGACACCACCCGACCCACGTCTGACCGCGTCCGCGAGGCGGTCTTCTCGATGCTCGGCGCACGCACGGATCTCGAAGGCGCCCAGGTTGCCGACCTGTATGCGGGAACCGGCGCGCTCGGTATAGAGGCGGTCTCGCGGGGTGCAGAATCATCTGTGCTCATCGAAGCCGACCACCGTGCGGCGAAGGTGATCGCAGACAATGTCGGTATATGTCGGGCCCAGCGTCGGGTGCGTGTGGTCGAGCGCAGCGTCGAATCCTTCCTCGCATCGACTGCGGGGCCGTTCGATCTCGTCTTCATCGACCCGCCCTACGACGTGGCGTCCGACGATGTCGCCGCGGTCCTGACGATGCTCCTGCCCGCGTTGGCGCAGGAGGCGTGGGTCGTGGTCGAACGAGGGTCCCGGACCGAAGCCGTGGAATTGCCCGCTGGACTCGAGGTGGTCGTGGACAAGAAGTACGGCGACTCGGTGGTCCATCTGCTGCAACGGGTAGATTCGCCGTCATGAGTGCTGCGGTGTGCCCCGGATCGTACGACCCGTTCACCCTCGGCCACCGGTTCGTCGTCGAGCGCACATCAGCTCGCTTCGACCGAGTCGTGGTCGCGGTGGTGGTGAACCCCAATAAGCAGGGGATGTTCTCGATCGACGAGCGGATCGACCTGATCCGCGCCGACTGTGCTGACCTACCCAACGTCGAGGTGCGGTCCTGGTCCGGTCTGCTCGTCGATCTGGTCCGCGACGACGACCTTCCGACCATCGTGAAAGGTCTGCGGTCGGCGACTGACTTCGCCTACGAGACGCCGATGGCGCAGATGAACCGGGAACTCGCCGACGCCGAGACGCTGTTCATGCTGACCGACCCCTCGTTCGCGCACGTCTCGAGTTCCCTGGTCAAGGAAGTCGCAAAGCTCGGCGGCGACGTCACCCCGTATCTCGCGCCGCACATCCACGCCGCGCTCCGCGGCAAGATCGATGGTGTCGCGAGCGTCTGACGGTTCCCGCAGCCTCACCTGCGTTTGCGCACCCGCGTCTGCGTCATCGCACCCTCGCTAACGTCGACGCACCCTCATTGCGTCTTAGCAGCCTCCGCCCAGGCTGCTAAGACGCAATGAGGGTGCGACGAAGTATCTCAGG
>NZ_JBQEDL010000002.1:110513-129039 GCF_052106715.1 Gordonia sp. (in: high G+C Gram-positive bacteria) | reverse complement strand
GACACTGCGGCGCCCGGCGGAGATGCCGACACGCCGACTCAGCCTCTCCAGTCACACGCGCAACATTCGGCACAATGGCCTCATTGACGTCAAGGCCTTGAGCCGGATCGGAGTAACCGTGTACCGCGTATTCGAAGCGCTGGACGAACTCGTCGCACTCGTGGAAGAGGCGCGCACCGTCCCGATGACCGCAGGATGCCTCGTCCCCCGTGGCGACGTGCTGGAACTGCTCGACGACCTGCGCGACGCGCTGCCCGCCGAGCTCGACGACGCACAAGATGTACTCGACGAGCGCGACACCCTCGTCGGCAACGCGCGCGAGACGTCCGATCGGCTGATCACCGGAGCCGAGAACGACTCGGAGGCGATGCTCGCACACGCCAAGGCCGAATCGGACCGGATCCTGGCCGAGGCTGCCGCGAAGGCCGAGCGCATCGTCGCCGAGTCGAGCGTTCACGCACAGCAGACCGTTGACGCCGCGGCCGAGGAGGCCCAGCGTCTGGAGACCAGTGCGAACCGTGAGTTCGAGGCTGTCACCGGCCGTGCCCGCGCCGAAGCCGCCCGGGTGGTCGAAGCGGGCGACGCCAGCTACCACAAGTCGGTCGCCGACGGCATCGCCGAACAGCAGCGGCTGGTCTCCGATTCGGAGGTCGTGGCCGCATCGAAGAGTGAGGCCGAGCGGATCGTCGACGCGGCGCACGCCGAATCGGACCGTCTGCGCGGCGAGTGCGACATCTACGTCGACGACAAGCTCGCGGACTTCGAGGACGTTCTGACCGGCACTCTGCGGTCGGTCAATCGCGGTCGACAGCAGCTGCGCACCGGCGCGGGTATGCACGACTACGTCGAGTACCCGCACAGTGTCGACGTGGCCCACGATGACGATCGCAGCCCCGCGCAGATGGCGGGCTGACACCGGGGTCGACGACTCGCGTAAAATCATCGACCGTGAGTGTTAAACCCTTCGTCATCGACGTCCGAAGTGTGCCCCGGCGTGCCGGGTCCATGGTCGAGGTCGACCGCACCGTGTCTACGCCCGATCGGATCGGTGCGGAGATGATCGGCATCGCGGCCGAATCGGAGGTGCGGCTCGATCTGCGACTGGAATCGGTCACCGAGGGTGTCCTCGTGTCTGGGACCGTCAGTGGCGTCACGGAAGGGCAATGCGGTCGCTGCCTGGATCCCCTCGAGGATTTGGTGTCGGTATATCTGACCGAGCTGTTCGCGTATCCGGATTCGGAGACCGATAAGACTGCTGACGACGAAGACGTCGAGCGGATCGTTGACGAAGAGGTCGACCTCGAGCAGACGATCATCGATGCGATCGCCACCGAGTTACCGCTGTCGCCGGTATGCCGACCGGACTGCCCGGGGTTGTGTCAAGTCTGCGGTGTGCGCCTCGCCGACGCCGAACCCGACCACGGTCACGACGTCATAGACCCCCGCTGGGCCAAGCTCGCCGACAAGTTCGTCGACCCGGCTCCGGACGACCGCTCATGACCAAACACCCCGACCCCAGCGTCCTGCTCGACGCCCTCGGCGTCCAGATCAGCCCGGAGCTCTTGACCTTGGCGCTGACCCACCGCTCGTACGCGTACGAGAACGGCGGCCTCCCGACCAACGAACGACTCGAGTTCCTGGGAGACGCGGTGCTCGGTGTCGTGGTCACCGAACGTCTGTACGTCGGCTTTCCGGATCGGCCCGAGGGCGAACTGGCCAAGATCCGCGCGAGTGTGGTCAACATGCATGCGCTGGCGGACGTCGCCCGCCGACTCGGTGACGGCGGACTGGGCGCACACATCCACCTCGGCCGAGGCGAGGAACTGACCGGTGGGCGCGACAAGGAGAGCATCCTGGCGGACGGGCTCGAGTCGGTATTCGGTGCGCTGTTCCTCGATCACGGCATCGACGAGGCCAAGAGGGTCATCATGGGTCTGTTCGAGCCGATCATCGCTCGGGCGGGCGAGCTCGGTGCGGGCCTGGACTGGAAGACGTCACTGCAGGAACTGTCGGCCGAGAAGAACGCCGGGCAGCCGCACTATCAGGTGACCTCGACCGGACCCGACCACGACAAGGAGTTCACCGCAGTCGCCGTCGTCGGTGGACGCGAACTCGGCGAAGGCACTGGACGGACCAAGAAAGAAGCCGAGCAGAAGGCCGCCGCGCTCGCGTGGCGCGAGCTGAACGGGGCAACCGGCTTCGTCGGCAGCGCGGGCGAGAGTGCTGCGTCGAGCAGCTAACGTCACGTGCCCGAACTCCCTGAAGTAGAGACCATCCGGTCCGGGTTGGCGCCTCACCTCACCGGGCGGCGCATTGACGACGTGTCAATTCTGCATCCGCGGGCGGTCCGACGGCATGTCGGCGGCGCCACCGATCTGGAGAATCGACTGCGCGGCAAGCGATTCGACGCAGTCGAGCGGCGCGGCAAGTACCTGTGGCTCACCGGTGCCGACGCGACCGACGAGGTAGCCGTCGTGGTTCATCTCGGGATGAGCGGGCAACTGTTGATCACCGACACCGATGTTCCGCACCAGAAGCACCTGCGGATCCGGGTCGGTCTCGACGACGGTCGTGAACTCCGATTCGTCGACCAACGAACCTTCGGTGGCTGGCACATCGACGACCTGGTCACTGTCGGCGGACGGGCGGTACCCGAGTCGGTGGCGCACATCGCTCCCGACCCGTTCGAGGACGCGTTCGATCCGGAGCGGGTGGTTGCGGTGCTGCGCCGCAAGGACACCGAAGTCAAACGCGCGTTGCTCGACCAGACCGTCGTGTCCGGGGTGGGAAACATTTATGCGGACGAATCCCTTTGGCGTGCAAAGGTACACGGCGCGCAGAAGACAAGCCGCACGTCCAGGGCGCGGCTGGCCGGAGTCCTCGATGCGGCGAGCACGGTGATGGCTGAGGCGATCGAGGTCGGTGGCACGTCGTTCGACGAGCTGTACGTGAACGTGAACGGCCAATCCGGGTACTTCTCCCGCAGTCTCAACGTCTACGGCCGCGCAGGGCAGCCGTGCAATCGTTGTGGGACACCGATACGCCGCGAGAGTTTCATGAATCGCTCAAGCCACTTCTGTCCGGTCTGCCAGCGAAAGCGCTAGTCGGTAGACGTCGTCGTGCGCATCGGGGTCGAGACTGTTGTGCCGGAAGCGGACGGCACCGCCGACGCGGCGTCCCAGCCGTTCCCTCTCGAGATGGAGTCTGCGGTGCAAAACCCTGCCGTCCGGGAGCGCGGCGCTCATCTGCAGGTCGTACCACGTTCTGTCGTCCCCGCTGCCGGGGTGTGCGATTGCCTGGTCGACGGCGACGGCGATCGCGCCTCTGTCCTTCGGGCGAATCCGACTGAACAGTTTCCTCTCACGTACCTCGCGGTGCTTCCGACCGTCGTCGGGTATGGGCAGCGGGGTCATGATCGGCCGACGGTCACTGTTCCGTTGTACTCCATCGACACGTTGACCCAGGCAGCCAATTGGTCGTCGTCGCGGGTTGCGTCGGCCGCGACTTCGATCCATCCCGGCCCCATGCTCCGGCCAGCACCCATCTGCGCTTGGACGGTGCCGGGTCGTTCGAGCAACTCGTCGTGTCGGTCGGCGTCGACGCGCACGAGTAGTCCGCTGTCCTTCTGAACGCTGACGATCATCTTCTCGTTCACCATCACCGCCCGGCCGCCGAACATCGACACTTCACGTACCGCGAGATCGTCGGCTATCTGTCCGCGGATGCGTTCGATGAGCGCGGCCTGCTCGGGAGTCATGGCGTGTGGGAGAGCCGGTCGAAGATGAGCACGCTCGCGGTGATCTTCCCGTCCGCGACGGTGAAGAACTCGGCTGCGGGCGCTGTGGATGTGGCTGCCGTCTGCGGGTAGTAGAACAGCGTCACGCGGTCCCCGTCGGTGAATTCGGCAATGTCCACGATTCCGGTGAGCATCGGGGCGAAGCCACCGATGAACTGCGTGTAGGCCTCCTTACCGTTCAGGTCGACGCCGGGGGCGCGGCAGGTGATGTCCTCGGCGACAAGATCCATCGCCGAGGCGACCTCGCCGCGTGTCCATGCGTGGTGGTACTTCTGCACGACGTCGTACGCGGTGTTCTGAGTCATGGCGTTCTCCTCGGCTGGTGCTGCGGTGGTTGGCGGTTCAGCGGGGCAGTGGTCGCCAGTCGTCCTGGCCTGCGTCTCCGCCCGCTCCGGCGATGGCGAGGCGAGGAAGGAAGTTCGCCCAACCGTCGGCGTGGCCGGGTACATCGAGGTCTGGCAGATCCGAGTGGCGCAGGTCGACGCGGGTGCCGTCGGCAATCCTGGTGAGCCGGAACTCGACCGTCGACGCCCCTGCCGGCAGGTCCTCGTTGCCTGCGAGACCCCAGGACACCACGACGCGGGTCGGTGACTCGACATGAAGGAACTCGCCGCGGACGGGGTGGCCCGTGATATCCACGGCGAATCTGCCTCCGGGCCGAGGGTCCAGGTCGGCGCACTGGCCCATCCACGCCGTCATGCCCTCTTCGGTCGTCAGGTATTCGAACACTGTTTCCGGTGCTGCGGCGATCTCGATCGCGTCGCGGTATTCAGCCATGATCCCCCTTCTCCCGGGACTCGATCGCGGACTTCAAGTCAGCGAGCTTCGCCGGCCAGAAGTCATCAAGATACGAGCGGACTGCCGCGAGTCCATCGGTATCGACCGCGAACAGATGTCGCGTTCCCTCGCGCCTGCCGATTGCGAGCCCGGCTCTGCGGAGAATCCCGAGATGGTGGGACGTCGTCTGCTGTGAGAGACCGAGATCGTCGGCGATCGTGCCCACCGCTTGTGGATCTGTACGAATCAACCGCAGGATCGCCCGCCGGTTCCCGTCGGCCAATGCGCGTAGAGCGAGGTCGAGGTCAACTGCAGCTTCTGCGCCCATCTGCGTCCTTCCCGACGACCGACCCGAGCTTAGCACAAATGAACGCTTGTACTTATGACTATCGGTATATGGGTCAGGACAGGCTCCACCCCAAGCCCTCGATGTCGTCGGGGCTCACAAGGTCAGCCATGGTCACCGGCCGGGTGACGTCGGATTCGGCGGCGCGGATCGCGGCGAGTGCCGTGAGGCGGCCGGTGGCCTCCGACTGTCCGCGCCCGGAGACCCGACGCTGCTCGCCGGTGCGCCGATTGCGGGCGACGACGTGCCACTCGTCCGAACCGATGTGGGGGCTCCGCTTCAACGTCGCGCGCAGTGCGGGAAACCGACCAACGAGCGCCAGTGCCGTGGTCATCGGAGCCGAGCTGAGTGTGAGGTAGGAGCGGATTCTCCGGCCGTCGTCCCTGGCCAGCAGGATGTGGTCGGGGAAGTCGGCCCGCAGATAGCGTCGCGTCCGGCCGTCGGGGGCCGCCGCGCGCACACTGGTCGTGAGGTTGCGGACGGATCCGCCTTCCGGCGGGCGGTGGACATGCGATCCGACGAGCCCCGCCGTCCATTCGACAGCCGCGGGACCATGTTGCTCACCCGAACCGAGCATCACCAAGACATCGATGTCGTCGTCAGCGTTGCTGGGCAGTGCTGCGGTCACGACGGTGGTGAGCCCGGGTGCCAACCCGACGCCGAGGACGACCGGGCGGTCGGCAGCAGATGCGAGAAGTGCATCGAGATAGCTGCTCGTGGCTGATATGTCGACTAAGGGGGTGGTCCCGGTGGCGTGCGCGAGGTCGACGCGTTCGATGCCGGAAGCGTTGACCACCACGTCTACCTCGCGCGCGTGTGTCGCGACCGAGGGCAGATCGCCGCCCAGGTCGACCACCGCCTCGCTGTCGGCCGAGCGGCCCGCCCGCGTCACCTGGTGGCCCAACCTCTCCAGTTCGGCTCGGACGACCGTCCCGACAGCTCCACGTGCGCCGATCAGGAGGGTCTTCATTGGCATCTCGCTTCTTGTGTGTGGTGTCGCTCCGAGTCGGAGTTGACCGTATCTTGGAACAAACTCTCCGAGCACGCGGTTGCCGACGGGGAAGCGTTCATTCGAGACACGAGGAGTCCTGACACACATGACAGAACTGTGGGTGCAGCGCACCGGAACCCGTCGGTACACGGGGCAGAGTTCACGCGGCGCCGAGGTCCTGATTGGCTCGGAGGACGTCGACGGCGTGTTCACTCCGGGCGAACTACTGAAGATCGCGCTCGCAGCGTGTACCGGGATGTCGTCGGATAAGCCGCTCGCGCGGCGCCTCGGCGATGACTACGACGCGACGGTGCGAGTCTCGGGCGGCGCAGACCGCGAAAACGAGGTGTACCCGGTGCTGTCGGAGACCCTTGAGGTGGATCTCTCCGAACTCGATCCCGAAGCCGCCCAACGACTTCTGGTGGTCGTGGAGCGAGCGGTCGAGAAGGTGTGCACGGTCGGACGCACCATCAAGGCGGGCGCGCAGGTCGACCTGACCATCGAGACGGACTGAACCCGATGACGCAGCCGCAACGACTGAGCGCCTGGGTGCACGGGCACGTTCAGGGCGTCGGGTTCCGGTGGTGGACTCGGTCCAGAGCTTTGGAGTTGGGTCTGGTCGGCTACGCGTCGAACCATGCAGACGGCCGGGTTCACGTCGTGGCGGAGGGGCCGCCAGAAGTGCTCGAGCTCCTGGTGACAGCATTGCGTTCGGGTGAGACTCCCGGCCGCGTCGACCTCGTGGTCGACGAGTTCGCACCGGCGCGCGGAGACCACGCCGGGTTCGTAGAGCGATGACCCACCGCAGGTAGACTCGCTGGTCGTGCACCTGAAGAGCCTGACCCTGAAAGGGTTCAAATCATTCGCGTCGTCGACGACGCTGCGATTCGAGCCCGGCATCACCTGTGTGGTGGGGCCGAACGGCTCGGGCAAGTCGAACGTCGTCGACGCCCTCACCTGGGTGATGGGCGAACAGGGAGCCAAGGCATTGCGCGGCGGAAAGATGGCCGACGTCATCTTCGCCGGTACCTCCGGACGCGCACCGCTCGGCCGAGCCGAGGTCACGCTGACCATCGACAATTCCGACGGTGCCCTGCCGATCGAGTACTCCGAAGTGTCGGTGACGCGGCGCATGTTCCGCGACGGTGCAGGCGAGTACGAGATCAACGGCAGTGCGTGCCGACTCATGGACGTGCAGGAACTCCTCTCGGACTCAGGCATCGGCCGCGAGATGCACGTCATCGTTGGCCAGGGGCGCCTGGCGGGGATCCTCGAGTCCAAGCCGGAGGACCGTCGCGCGTACATCGAAGAGGCGGCAGGAGTACTCAAGCACCGCCGCCGCCGGGAGAAAGCGGTCCGCAAACTCGATGCGATGGCTGCGAATCTCGCGCGCCTGACCGACCTCACCACTGAGCTCCGCCGCCAGCTCAAACCACTAGGCAGACAGGCGGAGATCGCGCGCCGGGCCGCAACAGTGCAAGCCGATCTTCGCGACGCCCGTCTGCGCCTGGCGGCCGATGATCTGGTGGCTCGCCGCTCGGAGATGGCCGAACACAGCACCACCGAGATGGAGATCCGCGCGCGGCAGGACGAAGTGGCCGCACGGCTGGACGAGGCGACCACCGCATTGACCGCAGCGCAGGAGCACTTGGCACAGGTCGCACCGGCGGCCGCCGAAGCAGGACGTGTGTTCCACCAGCTGTCGACGCTGCGCGAACGCGTCGACGGCACCTGCCGAGTGGCCGGTGAGCGTGCGACTCACCTGACGAGCCCGGCCGCCGCCCCGACCGGACCCGATCCCGAAGAACTCGAAGCGCAGGCCGAACGCGCCGCGATGACCGAGGCCGAACACCAGGAGACCGTCGAAGAGGCCGCCGCACGACTCGAGTACGCGACCGCTGCCCTGCAAGCCGCCGAACAGGCGGCTGCCGCTGCCGAGCAGGCCCACATGGCAGCGGTGCAAGCTGTCGCCGACAGACGTGAAGGGCTCGCCCGCCTCGAAGGCCAGGCCGCCAACCTGCGCACCAAGATCGAGTCGGTCGACGCCGAGACCGACCGACTCACCGCCGCGATCGAGGCCGCGCACGAGCGAGCCGACACCGCCCAGGTCCGACTCGACGAGCAGGCCGCCATCACCGCAGACCTCGAGTCGCGCGAGCAGGGGCTGGACGAGCACCACGAACGCTGCATCGCGGCCTTCGAGGCGGCCAGCGACACCGTCACGGCCTTGGAGAAGACCGAGCGTGACGCCGAGCACACGATCGCGTCCCTGACCGCGCGGATCGAGGCCCTCGAGATGGGACTCGAGCGCGGTGACGGCGGAGCCTGGCTGCAGGCGAATGCCGCCGACGGGCTCCTGTCCCCACTGTCGGACCTGCTGACCGTGCACGAGGGATACGAGACGGCGGTCGCACTGGCTCTAGGCCCGGCTGTCGATGCGATCGCGACCGTGGACGGCGTCACCGCGGTCCGAGCGCTCGCCGCGCTCCGGGGCGGGGACGGCGGCCGTGCAGCGTTGATCGTCGGCGGACTGTCCGGACGTGCGCGCAGCGAACGCCCCGACATTCCGGCCGACGTCGTGTGGGCGCGCGACGTCGTCGACGCGCCGGATTCGGTGAGGGGCGCCGTTGACGTACTGCTCGGCGACGTCGTGATCGTCGAGGATCCCGAGCGGGGACTCGCCCTGGCGATGGAGCACGGCCTCGTCGCGGTGACCGGTGACGGTGACCGAATGTCCGCGGCGGCCGTCGAAGGCGGATCGTCCACTCGGCCGTCGACCCTCGAAGTGCAGGCTGCGATTGACACGGCGACAGCTGATCTCGCGTCGGCCCGCTCGACCGTCGAGAAGTCCACGCACGAACTGGGCGCCGCGACGGTGTCCCGCGAGCAGGCGAAAGAGGCGGCCGAGGGCTCGCTTGCCGCACTCAACGAGTCGGACGCGAACGTCGGAGCCGCCTACGAACAACTCGGCCGTCTCGGGATGGAGATCCGAGCGGCCCGCGCCGAAGCCGATCGCCTGACCCGCCAACGACGACTCGCGGAAGAGGGCCGTGCGGACAACCTGACGGCGCTCACCGAGGTCGAGGAACGTCTGGCGCGTGCGCGTGACGAGAACGACGACCCGGACGCGGCGACCGACATGGACAGCGAGATGCGCGAGGCCGCAGCGGCCGAGGTCGCCGAGGCCCGGTCGGTGGAAGTCGAGACTCGGCTGACGCTGCGGACCGCCGAGGAGCGGCTCGGCTCCGTCCGCGGTAAGGCCGAGAGTCTGCGGCGCGCGGCAGTCAACGAGCGTGCGAGTCGGGAGCGGATCAAGCGACAGGACGCCGCACGTCGGTACGCAGCAGGGGTCGCGGGCGCCGTCGTCGAGGTCGGGGGCGCGGTCGCGGCCGCCGTCGCGGCGGCTGTCGACGACGCCGCGCGCGGACGCGACGAACTCGAAGAGGTCACTGCTGCTCGCACCGCGGAAGTCGAGGAACTGCGGCGTCTAGTCGAGGAGCAGACGGCGATCATGAATCAATTGCGCGATGCGGTGCACCGCGACGAGATAGCGAAAGCCCAGGCCGCGCTTCGTATCGAGCAACTCGAAGAACAGGTGCTCGAACAGTTCGCGATGGCCCCGGATGATCTCGTCGCCGAATACGGGCCGGACGTTCCGATGCCGCCGTCCGAGTTGGAGGTGCGTGAGTACGAGCAGGCCAAGGAGCGCGGCGAACAGGTCGTCGCCCCGGCGCCGATGCCGTACGACCGCGCCACTCAGGAGGCCCGCGCGAAGAAGGCCCAGAAGGATCTGACGACCCTCGGCAAGGTGAACCCGCTGGCCCTCGAAGAGTTCGCGGCGTTGGAGGAGCGGTACACGTTCCTGTCGACCCAACTCGAGGACGTCAAGCAGGCACGCGATGACCTCCTCGACGTGGTCGCGGAGGTCGACGACCGCATCCTGCAGGTGTTCACCGACGCGTACTCGGACGTCGAGAAGGAGTTCGCGCAGGTCTTCTCAACGTTGTTCCCCGGCGGCGAGGGACGCCTCGTCCTCACCGACCCGTCGGACATGTTGACGACCGGCGTCGAAGTCGAAGCGCGACCTCCGGGCAAGAAGGTCAAACGCCTGTCGCTGCTGTCCGGCGGTGAGAAGTCGTTGACGGCCGTCGCCATGCTCGTGGCGATCTTCCGCGCTCGGCCGTCGCCCTTCTATGTGATGGACGAAGTCGAGGCGGCGCTCGACGACGCGAACCTGCGCCGTCTCATCAGCCTGTTCGAACAGTTGCGGGAGAAGTCGCAGCTGATCGTCATCACCCACCAGAAGCCGACCATGGAAGTCGCCGACGCCCTGTACGGCGTCAGCATGCGCGGCGACGGAATCACCCAGGTCATCTCGCAACGGCTCCGCGGAGTCGACCTCGCACCCTCCACCTGAAAGGCATCCTCCCTGTGAGTACTGAAGTCCTGATCGGCGTCATCGTCGGAGTGGTCGCACTGATCGTTCTGATCGGTGTGGCCGGCTACGTGATCAACCGTCGACGGCGGATCTCGATCGGTGACAAGCCGACCGACCAGATGGACGCGACCGACGGCACCACCCGCCAGGTCGATCGGTCCGGCGGCTACCAGGCGGGATCGGGATTCAACTTCAGTCAGGGCGGCGGAGGGTCCGCGACGCTCGATCGGCCCGGACCGAAGGTTCAGCCCGAGCCGAAGCCCGAACGCACACCCGAGACGGACGTTTCACCCGGGTCCGCCGCTGAGGTAACCCTGGAGACTGATTCAGCCCCGACGACTGGGACGGCGCCGGTGGCGCCCGAGCCCGTCACGCCGGAACCCGTCGAGGCCGAGCCCGCCGAGCCTGGGGCAGTTCAGTCTGAGGCAGTTGAGGCCGAGCCTGCTGAACCCGAGGCTGCTGAACGCGAGCCCGTAGAGCCCGAGCCGGCCCCGACGCCGAAGCTCGACGAGATCGAGCCGACCGAGGGGCGTCTGTCGCGCCTGCGCGGGCGGCTGTCGCGGTCACAGGGTGCGATCGGCGCCAGCGTCCTCGGGCTCCTCGGTGCCGGCGACCTCGACGAGGACTCCTGGGAGGAGATCGAGGACACGTTGGTCATGGCAGACCTCGGTACTGCGGCGACCTCGACTGTCGTCGAACGCCTCCGCGAAGAACTCGCCGCGGGCAAGGTGCGGACCGCAGACGACGCGCGCGCCGCCCTCAAACGGATCCTCGTCGAGCAACTACGTCCAGAACTGAACCGCTCGGTCAAGGCGTTGCCGCATGCGGCGGGGCCTGCCGTGGTCCTGGTGGTCGGCGTGAACGGAGTCGGCAAGACGACGACAACGGGCAAGCTCGCGCGCGTCCTCGTCGCAGATGGTCGTCGAGTCTCGCTGGGTGCGGCCGACACGTTCCGCGCGGCCGCAGCGGACCAGTTGCAGACCTGGGGCGAGCGGGTCGGAGCCGGCATCGTCCGCGGCAACGAAGGAGCGGACCCCGCATCCGTCGCGTTCGACGCGGTCAGCAAGGGGATCGACGACGGCGTTGACGTCGTCCTCATCGACACCGCAGGTCGCCTGCACACCAAGGCCGGTCTGATGGACGAGCTCGGCAAGGTCAAGCGTGTCGTCGAGAAGAAGGTGGCGGTCGACGAGGTGCTTTTGGTCCTCGACGCGACGGTCGGGCAGAACGGACTGATGCAGGCCAAGGTGTTCGCCGAGGTCGTTTCGCTCACCGGCGTCGTCCTCACCAAGCTCGACGGCACAGCCAAGGGTGGCATCGTCTTCCGCATCCAGGAAGAGCTCGGTGTCCCGGTCAAGCTGGTCGGTCTCGGCGAGGGCGCCGACGACCTCGCGCCGTTCGAGCCGGAGGCCTTCGTCGAGGCGCTGCTGTAGGACCTTGTGGTAAGAATTGAAGAGCGATTCAAAGCTTGATCGCAGTCGATTCTGGGTGACAGGGGGCGGGGCGTGGCGTACCGGCCGACCGAACAGACTCGACGCAGCGCGCACGCCAAGCGTGTCGCGATGCTCGCGTCCGCCCGCACCCTCGTCGCCGAGGCGGGCTTCTCGGCGGCAACCATTGCGGCGATCGCAGAGGGGAGCGGCGTCAGCGTCGGGTCGGTCTACTCGTACTTCGACAACCGCGACACCCTTCTAGCCGAGGTGTTCCGCGACAGTGCCGAGCATGAGTACGCGCAAGTCGCGACGGCGGTCGACGCTTGCGCATACCCAGCCGACCGGCTCGACGCGCTCGTGTCGACATTCGCCGACCGTGCACTGCGGGGAAGACGCCTCGCGTGGTCATTGCTGTTCGAGCCGGTGATCCCGGCGGTCGACGCCGAACGGCTCCGTCTGCGCCGCTGGTATCGGGCACTCGGCGCGGACCTCATCGCCGACGGGATCGCGGAGGGAACGTTCGTTGAGCAGGACCCGGGCGTCGCCTCGTCTGCTCTACTCGGGGCGATCTCCGAATCGCTTGTCGGAGTGTTGAATCCGGACGCGTCGCCGCTCAAGCGCGATGATCCCGACGCACTGCTCGCCACCATCCGCGCCTTCTGCTTCCGAGCGCTCGGCGCCGTCCCGCCACACGAGGAGAAGAAGCGATGACCGCAACCCACGAGGTCTTCAATCAGGCGCCGCCGCGCGTCGACGTGAACGAATACACCACCAATCTGCCGTTGGTCGAAGCCGTCGACGCGTTCGGTGCCCGCTGGGCGAGTACCGACCTCGCCGACGCCGGAGCCCTGGTCGGGCGCGCCGATTTCCAGCGAGACGCCGAGCTCGCCAACACCCTCACGCCGGTCCTGCACACGCACGACCGGTGGGGGAATCGGGTCGACGAGATCGAATTCCATCCGGCCTATCACCGGATCATCGGTGACGCGATCGCGTACGGCGCACACACCAGCTGCTGGGACGATCCGCGGGCAGGCGCCCACGTCGCTCGCGCCGCCATGTTCACCCAGTTCGGTCAGGTCGAGCCCGGCCACGCGTGCCCGGTCAGCATGACGCACGCAGTCGTCCCGTCGCTGCGCGTCGACCCGGCGCTGGCCGAGCAGTGGGTCCCGCGGACGCTGTCTCGCGACTACGATCCGTCGCTGGCCGACCCGGCGAAGAAGTCGGCCATCTTCGGCATGGCGATGACCGAGAAACAGGGCGGGTCCGATGTGCGCGCCAACACCACCCGCGCGGTCGAGAACGGCGACGGAACGTACCGAATCACCGGTCATAAATGGTTCTGTTCGGCGCCGCAATCGGATGCCTTCCTCGTCCTCGCGAAGACCGATCCCGGAGTCACCTGCTTCGTCGTGCCACGCACGCTGCCCGACGGCACGAGAAACGTCTTCGCGATCCAACGGCTCAAGGACAAGCTGGGAAACAAGTCGAACGCTTCGTCGGAGATCGAGTTCGCCGACACGATCGGATGGCGATTGGGAGACGAGGGCTCGGGTGTCCGCACCATCATCGAGATGGTCAACCAGACGCGACTGGACTGTGCTCTCGGCAGCGCGGCCGGTATGCGTCAGTCGGTCGCCGAAGCTGCGTGGCATGTGCGTCACCGCTCCGCGTTCGGCTCGCCGCTGGTCGACCAGCCGGCCATGACCGCAGTGATAGCCGATCTGCAAGTGGAGGCCGAAGCAGCCACCTGGACGGCGATGCGTCTGGCGGCGGCCTACGACGACGACTCCGAACCCTCGCAAGCATTCCGGCGCCTGGCCACAGCAGTCGGCAAGTACTGGGTGTGCAAGCGCGGTCCCAACCACGCATATGAAGCGTTGGAGTGCCTGGGCGGCAACGGATACACCGAAGCGTTCCCGCTCGCGCGCAGATTCCGGGAGCAGCCCGTCATGGCGGTCTGGGAGGGGTCGGGCAACGTGATCGCGCTCGATGTTCTGCGCGCGATGGTCCGCGACCCGCTGTCGGTGGAGGCACTGGACAACGAGTTCGAGCTCGCGCTCGGTCAGCACCGTGCGTACGACCTGCACGTGGAGCGCACGCGGAAACTCATCGCGCAGGTCGCCGCGGATCCGGCAGGTGCCCCGGCCGTCGCGCGTCGACTCACCGAATCGTTGGCTCTGGCGCTGCAGGGATCGATCCTGATCAGGCACGCGCCCGCCATCGTGTCGGACGCGTTCGTGTCGGGCAGGATCGAGGATGCGGGGCAGATGTACGGCGTACTCGACTCGCGCCTGGACCTGGCCGCAATCGCCGCGCGGGCGTGAACGGACCCCGTGGTGGGCGCGTAACGAGCCCGAAACCTGCAGCATCCACGGTTGACGCCGTTGAAACACGAGTGGACCGACAGCGCAACGTGAACCCGACAAAGTCTTCCTCACACGTCGACAGCCGACGAGTGAGGAGGCCTGCGCCAAGTGAATTCAGCATTACCGGACGAAGTGTTCGGCCCAATCGACACCGGGAACACCGCCTGGGTCATCATGAGCGCGGCACTCGTGCTCCTGATGACACCTGCGTTGGCGTTCTTCTACGGCGGACTGACTCGAGCGAAATCGGTCCTCAACATGATGATGATGTCGTTCGCAGCGCTCGGCGCCGTGACGATCGTCTACGTCCTGTGGGGGTTCTCGATGTCGTTCGGCAACGGTCTCACCGGCGCCGACGACATCGCGGGGATCTTCGCGAATCCGTTCTCGTTGTTCGGCTCGGACCAACTAACGCAGACCCGTGAGGTCGCAGGCGAGACCCAGGTCGTCGTCTGGGGGAGTACCGGCATTCCGGCCATCGTGTTCATGGCGTTCCAATTGACGTTTGCCGTCATCACCGTCGCACTCATCAGCGGTGCAGTGGCCGAGCGCGTCAGGTTCGGGACGTGGGTCGTGTTCAGCGTCTTGTTCGCCACCGTCGTGTACTTTCCGCTCTCGCACATGGTGTGGGGCGGCGGGCTCCTCTCGGATTCGGAGACCGGATTCGCATCGTGGATGTTCGGATCAACCGATGGCGAGGCGAACGTCGCGCCGATCGATTTCGCGGGCGGCACCGTCGTCCACATCAACGCCGGCATGGCGGGCCTGATACTCGCGCTCGTCGTCGGACAGCGGCGCGGGTTCGGTAAGACGGCGTACCGGCCGCACAACATTCCGTTCGTCATGCTCGGTGCGGCGCTGCTGTGGTTCGGCTGGATCGGCTTCAACTCAGGCTCCGAACTCGCCGCCGATGCCACCGCTGGTCTCGTGTGGATCAACACCGCGGCTGCGACCGCCGCAGCGATGGTCGGCTGGTTGACCGTCGAGTGGTTCCGTGACAAGCACGCCACCAGCGTGGGTGCCGCATCCGGCGTCGTCGCCGGACTGGTGGCCATCACTCCGGCCTGCGGTGCGCTGACTCCCGTGGGCTCACTTCTACTCGGTCTGGTCGCCGGCGCGCTTGCCGCGGTCGCTATCGGCCTCAAGTTCAAGTTCGGCTTCGACGACTCGCTCGACGTCGTCGGCGTGCACCTCGTCGCGGGACTCTGGGGCACCGTCGGCATCGGCCTGCTCGCCAAGGACACCGGCCTGTTCTACGGTCACGATGCCCGGCAACTGGCGGTCCAGGCGGTCATCGCGCTCGTCGCACTCGCCTTCACCGCGGTGCTCACAACAGTGATCGCATTTGTTCTCAAGCCGCTGCGGTGGCGTGTCGATCGTGAAGCAGAACTGGTCGGCATCGACGCAGCTGAGCACGCGGAGAGCGCGTATGAGACCGCTTGAGTTCGCCGAACGTGTTGCAGCCGCATATGACTCGCGCATTAGGCTCGAAGTAGAGGGAAGGGTCAAACAATGAAGCTGATCACCGCAATCGTCAAACCGTTCACGCTCGAAGACGTCAAGGCCGCACTCGAACAGATCGGGATCGTGGGCATGACCGTCAGCGAGGTGCAGGGTTACGGGCGGCAGAAAGGCCACACGGAGGTATATCGGGGCGCCGAGTACGCCGTCGACTTCGTGCCCAAGGTTCGGATCGAGGTGATCGTCGACGACGACCTCCTCGACCAGGTCACCGAGACCATCGTCGAATCCGCACGCACCGGCAAGATCGGTGACGGAAAGGTCTGGGTGACATCGGTGGATTCGATCATTCGGGTGCGTACCGGTGAACGTGGACCCGACGCGATCTGACGCCGAGGCGCTCGCAACGGGACGGAGGTCGCTGCTGCGGCCGGGCGATCTGCATGGTCAGGCACTGCGCGACGCGCTCGCCGACCATGCGGAGGCCTGGCTCGCCGGTCGTGCGGCCGAGCTCGGCGTCGTCGACGGAAGCGGGTTCGCCCTGGTGGCAGTCGGAAGTCTCGGGCGCCGCGAGATGGTCGGGTACTCCGACCTCGATCTGGTCCTGGTCCACGATGACCGTCATCACGATCGTCTCGCCGACGTGGCCGACGGTTTCTGGTACCCGATCTGGGACGCGGGGATCGGACTCGACCACAGCGTTCGTTCCGTCCCACAGGCGATGAAGGTCGCGCGTGAGGATGTGACCGCGGCGCTGGGTCTGCTCGATGCTCGATTCATCGCTGGCGACGCGGATCTCGCGTCGCTGATGACCTCGTCCGTCCGGGGTCTCTGGCGTGCCGAGGCGCGCATGCGACTACCGGACGTGATCGACAGCGCCCGTGCCCGATGGGATCGGACCGGCGAGATCGCGCACCGCGCGGAACCCGATCTGAAGAACGGGCGTGGCGGTCTCCGCGACATCCAACTGCTCGACGCGTTGGCATTTGCGCAACTGACCGACGGACTCGGACGTTTCGACCCAGGGCGTGCGGAGTCGCCGTTGCGGACCGCGTACAGTGACCTGCTCGCTGTCCGGACCGAGCTGCACCTGGTGGCCGGCCGGGCCCGCGATCAGGTGCGGGCGCAAGACGCCGATGAGATCGCCGCCGCCTTGGACGTCGGCGACCGCTTCGATCTGGCCCGGGTCATCTCGCACGCGGCGCGCACGACGTCGTTCGCCGTCGACGCGGGCTTCCGGACCGCGCAGAACGCGGTCGGCAGACGCGGGCTGTCCAAGCTGCGACGAATGCCGCTGCGTCGGCCCCTCGACGAGGGCGTCGTGGAACACAGCGGCGAAGTGGTCCTCGCGAAGACCGCGACACCGAGTACCGACCCCGGCCTGGTGCTGCGGGTCGCGAGTGCCTCCGCGCGTAACCGTCTGCCGATCAACGGCCAGGCGCTCGCCCGTCTCGCCAACTACGCGCCGACGATCGGCGAACCGTGGTCGGCCGAAGACCTCTCCGACCTCCTGGTGCTGCTGGCCTCGGGTGATGATCTGGTCGACGCGGTCGAGGCCCTGGACGCGACAGGACTGTGGGAGAAGATCATCCCGGAATGGCCTGCGATCCGCGATTTGCCGCCGCGTGACGCGATCCATTCGTGGACCGTCGACCGGCATCTGTTGGAGGCGGTCGCGTACGCGGGTTCCCTGACGACAAGCGTCGCGCGACCCGATCTGCTCCTATTGGGCGCCTTGCTGCACGACATCGGGAAGGGGCGTGGCGGTGACCACAGTGAAGTCGGCGCGGATCTGGTCGGGCCGATCGCCGACCGGCTCGGTCTGTGGCCGGACGACCGACGGATACTCGTCGAATTGGTCCGTCACCACCTGCTTCTGCCCACGGTGATCACCCGCCGTGATGTCAGCGCGCCCGAGACCGTCGCCTGGGTCGCCGATCGGGTGGGCGGCGACCGGGTGCTCGTCGAACTGTTGGGCGCCCTCGCCGAAGCCGATTCGCGGGCCACCGGCCCGGGTGTGTGGAACGACTGGAAGGCGACGCTCGTCGGCGGACTGGTCGAACGCGTCATCGACCACCTCGGCGGCCACGTGATTCCCCGACCCGAACCGTTGGCTCCGGAGATCGTGGCACTCGCCGAGGCCGGTGGCGTCCAAGTCAACACAGCGCGGGGCGACGGCCCGAACATGACGGCGGTGACGATGATCGCGCCGGACAGTCGGGGCATCCTGTCGAAGATGGCGGCGATTCTCGCGTTGGCCGACCTGCAAGCGCACTCGGCGACCGTCCGGACGCACGCGGGATCGGCGGTGAACACGTTCGTCGTGATGCCGACGTTCGGGGCCCCGTCCGACGCGGTACTGCTGCGGCAGCGGCTGGCTGCGGCCGTCGACGGCGGCGTCGACGTGCACGCTGTGCTCGCGAAGCGGACTGCCGAGCGCGGGGCCGCGGCTCGAGTCGGACGGGCGGCGGTCCCCGGATCGCGGATCGCGCCGTCGCCACGCGTGCGGTGGCTGACAGCTGACCACCCGGGGCAGGACTTGCTGGAGTTGCGCAGCCGCGACGACGCGGGCCTCCTCGCACGGGTCACCGGCGCACTCGAGCACGCAGGCCTGGACATCGCGTGGGCGACCGTTGCGACGATGGGCGCCACCGCAGTAGACACCTTCTGCCTCGCGCTCCCCGAGCAGTCGGACGCTTCTCGCGAATCGGTAACGAAGGACGTTCTGGCGGTATGCTGACCGGCGGGACGCGATAGCTGTCATCTGATCGAATTAACCCGCTGGCCTGGGATTTGGATTGTCGTCCGAGTGGGAGATCATTGACTCATGACAGATCCCAATGCGTCGTTCCCCGGTGGTCAGAAGCTCCCCGACGGGCAGCCGTCCCAGAACCCGGGGCAGCAGTATCCCGGTG
>NZ_JBQEDL010000002.1:87037-110413 GCF_052106715.1 Gordonia sp. (in: high G+C Gram-positive bacteria) | reverse complement strand
GTCCCCAGTATCCCGGTGGTCCCCAGTATCCCGGTGGTCCCCAGTATCCCGGTGGTCCCCAGTATCCCGGTGGCCCGCAATTCCCCGGAGGTCAGCCTCAGTACGCAGGCGGAACCTTCTACCTCCGCACCTTCGACCAAGAGCAGGGGCCGTTCGACATCCCGACCCTTGCTCAGATGGCGAGCGCTCGCCAACTCAAGCCCGAGGACGGCGTTCGGTCGTCCACCGGCCAGCAGTACCAGCCGGCGTCGTCGCTGCCCGGCGTCTTCTCAGACAAGGAATGGATGACCGCACTGCTGCTGTCGCTGTTCCTCGGCGGCCTCGGCGTCGACCGGTTCTACCTCGGGTACTCCGGCCTCGGCGTAGCCAAGCTGCTCACGCTGGGTGGCTGTGGTATCTGGTCGCTCATCGACCTGGTTCTGATCGCGATGCGCAACGTCCCGGACTCGGACGGTCGAGCCCTGCGCTAAGTCATGGGGTACCGAATCGGAACGGTGCGCGTCGCCGAATCGACGATGTTGGCCTCCCTGGGTGCGGCAGCGGTCGTCGCGGCGGGGTGCGTTCCGGTGTCCGTGGTCGAGAACGGTCCGGTGATCTGTCCGTTCCGGCATCTCACCGGGCTGCCGTGCCCGGGCTGCGGTCTGACGCGTGCATTCGTCTACACGATGCACGGCGAGCTCACCGCAGCAGTGACGGCCCACGCGTTCGGCCCGTTCGTCGTCGCACTCGCCGTGGTGTCCGCAGTCGTCATGGTGGTGCGACGCGCACGCGGCTGTGGCCCTCCCGCTTTGGGACAGGCCGTAAAGCATCCCGTCGTCGTGCTCGCGGTCGGCGTGTGGATGGCGTATGCGATCGCTCGGATGTTCGTCACGGGGTGAGGCAGCCGCCGCCGTTCGCCTCGGACGTGGAAAGATGGGGACATGTTCGAATCCCTCTCTGACCGGTTGACTGGTGCGCTGAAGGACTTGCGCGGCAAAGGTCGACTGACCGACGCCGACATCGACGCGACCGCCCGGGAGATCCGGCTAGCACTGCTCGAGGCCGACGTGTCGCTGCCCGTCGTCCGCGCCTTCATCGCGCGGATCAAGGAGCGGGCGAAGGGTGCTGAAGTCTCTGCGGCACTGAACCCGGCACAACAGATCGTCAAGGTCGTCAACGAGGAGCTGGTGGGCATCCTCGGCGGCGAGACTCGCCGCATCCAGTTGGCGAAGACCCCGCCGACGGTGATCATGCTCGCGGGCCTGCAGGGCGCCGGTAAGACGACGCTCGCGGGCAAGCTGGCGCATTGGCTCGCCGATCAGGGCCACACCCCGCTGCTCGTCGCATGTGACCTGCAGCGGCCCGGCGCCGTTCAGCAGTTGCAGATCGTCGGCGAGCGCGCGGGTGTCCCCGTCTTCGCGCCGCACGCGGGCACTTCCGTCGGCGGCGAGGGAGACCTCGGAGTCGACGGCTCGCAGGCGGCCGTCGCCGTCGCACAGGCCGGGCTCGACGAGGCACGATCACGGCACCACGACGTCGTCATCATCGACACGGCGGGCCGGCTCGGCATCGACGCCGAACTGATGAAGCAGGCGTCGGACATCCGCGACGCGACGAACCCTGACGAAGTGCTCTTCGTCCTCGACGCGATGATCGGTCAGGATGCGGTCGCGACAGCGCAGGCGTTCGCCGAGGGCGTCGACTTCACAGGCGTGGTCCTGACGAAGCTCGACGGCGATGCTCGCGGGGGCGCCGCGCTCTCGGTGCGCGAGATCACCGGCCGACCGATCATGTTCGCGTCGACCGGTGAGAAGCTCGAAGACTTCGACGTCTTCCACCCGGACCGCATGGCGAGTCGCATCCTTGGCATGGGCGACGTCCTGTCCCTGATCGAACAGGCCGAACAGCACTTCGACGAAGCCGACGCCCAGCGCACTGCGGAGAAGATCAGCCAAGGCGAACTGACCCTGGACGACTTCCTGCAGCAGATGCTGATGATCCGCAAGATGGGACCGATCGGGAACCTTCTCGGCATGCTCCCGGGTGCGGGCGACATGAAGGATGCTCTGTCGCAGGTCGACGACAAGCAGCTCGACAAGATCCAGGCGATCATCCGCGGCATGACTCCCGAAGAGCGTGCGAACCCGAAGATCATCAACGCGTCACGTCGCATCCGTATCGCCAAAGGATCGGGCGTCACGGTCAGCGATATCAACCAGCTCGTCGACCGCTTCTTCTCGGCCCGCAAGATGATGTCGCAGATGTCCGGACGGATGGGCATGGGCGGCAACCAGCGCAAGAACAACCGCAAGGGCAAGAAGGGTAAGAAGGGGAAAGGCAAGGGTCGCGGACCGACGCCCCCGAAGGGGATGCGCGGCGGCGGATTCCCGGGGATGCCGCCCGGGATGGGCCTGCCTGCGGGCATGGACCTGTCGAACATGCCGCCTGGACTCGACCAGTTGCCTCCCGGACTGGAAGGCATCGACCTCGACGAACTGAAGTTCCCGAAGAAATAGGAGTCTGAGCAGTGCCGCAGCGCTTCGCGGGCACCGATCCGTTCACCGGCCGACCACTGGAGTTCTGGGTCGCCGACGGCGTGATCTCGATGACCGAGATCGCTGGTGCGCAGACCGCCGTCGACGGCGGCTGGATCGTTCCCGGTCTCGTCGACGCCCACAATCACGTGGGGATCGCTCCGGGGCTAGGCGTGACCATCGACCAGGCGCGCGGGCTGGCCTACCGGGACGTGCGTGCAGGGACGCTACTGATCCGCGAAGTCGGATCGCCGGTCGACACCCACCCGCTCGACCTCGACCCCCGCTGTCCGCAGTTCCTGCGTGCCGGCATGCACATCGCGCGCCCGAAACGATACCTACGCAACTACGGCGTCGAACTCGATGATCCCGACTCGCTCGCCGACGAGGTGGCGACACAAGCGAAGGCGGGTGACGGGTGGGTCAAACTCGTCGGGGACTGGATCGATCGCAGCGTAGGCGATCTGAGTCCGCTGTGGACTCGCAGACAGCTCGAGGCCGCCGTGGCGGCCGCCCACGAGAACGGCGCCCGCATCACCGCGCACGTCTTCGGGTCCGACGCGCTGCCCGACATCATCGGAGCGGGCTTCGACTCCATTGAGCACGGCAGCGGACTCGACGAAGACCTCATCGACGAGATGGTGCGACGCGACATCGCGCTGGTGCCCACGCTCATCCAGTTGGACACCTTCCCGGAGATCGCCGACGGTGCCGACAAATACCCGGTCTATCAAGCGAACATGAGGTCCCTGCACGCGCGCGGTCGCGATGTGATCGGGAAGGCGCGTGAGGCGGGCGTGCGAATCTACGCGGGCACCGATGCCGGTGGCACCATCGAGCACGGCCGGATCGTCGATGAGATCGACGCGTTGACCAGGATCGGGCTCTCGGCCTCGGCATCCGTGGCCGCGGCCTCCACCGCGCCTCGCAAGTGGTTGGGGGTCGCAGGTATCGAGGAGGGTGCGCGCGCCGACTTCCTGGTGCTTGACGCGGACCCCGGGCAGGACCTGTCCACCCTTCGTCGACCCGTCCACATCGTGTGCTCGGGCGAGAAGGTCGCGTAGCGAGGTCAGGACACGATCTGGGCGACGCCGATCGCCAAGAGCAGCACGGTGACCAACCAGCCCGACCAGCGGGTGACTTGATCGCGGTTGGTCCGTGCACGGGCGAACACGCGCCCGATCCACGAGTGCGGTCGGGCGCGGACCACAACCAGGGCGAGCCCGGCGAGCAGTGGAAGGCTCAACGCGGCGGTCGCATACAGGAACAGACCTAGATACCGATGCAGCGTGTCGACGTCGCTGGCCGACAGCACGGCCAGTCCCGCATAGAACGGGACAGAGGTCGCCGACTGGATGACACCGAGGGTGAATCCGACCAGCACGGTCAACGGCGAAGGGCTTCGCAGAGGCGTGAGGATCCGATCCACCAGCTCCGACGAGTCGCCGCCGCGCCACGTGAGGACCGCGGTCAGCACGGCCGTCAAGATCAGCAGAATGCCGAACAGCGGCGACGAGATCACCGCGTCGACGATCGATTGCAGTCCATCGAAGGCCACCAGGACGACCAGGGCCAAAACGAGGACGCCGAGCCAGTCGCCGAGCAACAGCAGGGGAGAGATCCGTCGGTACTGACCGGGTGCGGCCATGATCGCGAGGGCGACGAGGACACCGATCAGCAGGACGTTGATCGAGTCGACGAATGCGAACGACAAGGCGTGCAGCATAGGCTCGTAGGTCTCCGGATCTTTGTGCGGCACCCTATGTCGAAGCACCGATGTTCGGTGCAACGCTACCGGGAGCGGTCGGCGAGGCGGGATTCGCGCATGTGAGAGCCGAGTCGGCGACGTTCACGCCGCGTCGTGAGGACGATCCGGTTTGGGTACGAGCCCCGACTCTGGCAGAATTCAACGCTGGTTCGTCGGAACCGGCCACGGCCGACCGACGGTCACCCCGTAAGAGATCGCAAAACCGGGCTCGTCGACAATCGTCGGGTCGCTGAATTGCGCTGTGACACAAGGAGACGCCTACATGGCTGTCAAGATCAAGCTGACCCGACTGGGCAAGATTCGCAACCCCCAGTACCGCATCGTCGTCGCCGACGCGCGTACCCGCCGCAACGGCCGCGTCATCGAGACCATCGGCAAGTACCAGCCGAAGGAAGAGCCGTCGCTGATCGAGGTCGACTCGGAGCGCGCTCAGTACTGGCTGAGCGTCGGCGCACAGCCGACCGAACCCGTCGCCGCGATCCTCAAGGTGACCGGTGACTGGCAGAAGCACAAGGGTCTCCCGGGCGCCGAGGGCACGCTCAAGACCGCCGCCGAGAAGACGTCGAAGCTCGACCTGTTCAACGCCGCGCTCGCCGCAGCCGAGAACGAGCCCGCTGCCGCGGCCACCACCGCGAAGAAGAAGGCGAAGAAGGCCGAGGAGAAGGCCGACGACGCAGCCGCCGAGGCGCCCGCTGAAGAGAAGGCCACTGAAGAGAAGGCCACCGAAGAGACGTCCGGCGAGGACAAGGCACAGGCGTGAGCACTGTCGTCGCTGACGCGGTAGAGCATCTGGTTCGCGGAATCGTCGCGAACCCCGATGACGTTCGCGTGGATTTGATCACCGGTCGTCGTGGCCGGATGGTCGAGGTTCATGTGAGCCCCGAAGACCTCGGCAAAGTGATCGGCCGCAACGGCCGCACCGCGACCGCGCTGCGCACCCTCGTCACCGGAATCGGCGGACGCGGGATGCGTGTCGACATCGTCGACACCGATCGCTGACGAGACTGTTCGATGGATCTGGTCGTCGGTCGCGTCGTCAAGACGCACGGTGTTCGCGGAGAGATCGTCGTCGACGTTCGCACCGACGACCCGCAGACCCGGTTCGCCGTCGGCGCGCGCCTGATTGGGCGTGCTGCCAAAGGCGCTGGATCGACTGAATACACGGTGACAGCCGCCCGGAATCATTCCGGGCGGCTGTTGCTGTCGTTGCAGGGGGTCTCTGACCGCACCGCAGCCGATGCGCTGCGCGGTACGTTGTTCGTCGTCGATGCGGCGGACGTCGACTCAGGAGACGATCCGGACGAGTTCTACGATCATGAACTCGAAGGCGCCAGGGTGGTGACCGTCGACGGTGTCGACGTGGGCGTCCTCGAATCAATTCTTCACCTGCCGGGCGGTGACGTCCTCTCCGTCCGCACCGCCGATCAGCGGGAAGTACTCGTGCCCTTCGTCCGCGCGATGGTGCCGTCAGTTGCTCCCGACCGGATCGAGATCGATCCACCCGACGGCCTCCTCGACCTCGACGCGGCAGTCTCGGAACGGGACTGACCGCGTGCGGATCGACGTCGTCACGATCTTCCCCGAATACCTGGAGCCGCTGAAGGCTGCGCTGTTGGGTAAGGCCGTCGATGCCGGACTCCTCGAGTTCGGTGTCCACGACCTGCGGCAGTGGACGTACGACGTGCACCACAGCGTCGATGACGCCCCGTACGGCGGCGGGCCCGGAATGGTGATGAAACCGCAGGTATGGGGTGAGGCGCTGGATGCGGTGTGCCCGGACAACGCGCTGCTCGTGGTCCCGACGCCTGCCGGGCGACCGTTCACCCAGGAGACCGCGCAGCGGTGGAGTGCCCAGGACCATCTCGTCTTCGCTTGCGGACGGTACGAGGGTATCGACCAGCGAGTATTCGACGACGCCGCGCGCCGCGTCTGCGTCGAAGAGGTGTCGCTCGGTGATTTCGTCCTCATCGGTGGGGAAGTCGCGGTCCTCGCGATGGTCGAGGCCACAACGCGGCTGATCCCCGGTGTCATCGGGAACCCACAGTCGCACCAGGACGACTCGTTCTCCGACGGTCTTCTTGAAGGACCGAGTTACACGCGTCCGAAGCGCTGGCGCGACCTCGAAGTACCGTCGGTCCTGCTGTCGGGCGACCACGGCAAGGTGGCCCAGTGGCGGCGCGAGCAGTCGCTGGTACGCACGAGGGAACGTCGACCCGACCTACTACCTGACGAGTAGCGCACTTGACCGCAGTGGTGACCCTCAGCGGGAGAATCGTCGGGGTGTCATGGAACCGAAGCCGGGTGCGATGCGTCTGACCTGATGTGGGCACCGTGTGGACCGACATCGAGCAGACTCTCGCGCGCATCGACTCCATGGATGCCGGTGCGGCGGCAGGCGACGCCGCCGAGATCCGTCGCATCGTTGCCGCAGCCAAAGCCGTCGGCGAGCGGCTCGCCACCGTGTTCGCGTCGCCGAGTGTGCTCTCGGGCACCGCGGCGGACGCATCGACAGTGAGCGGGGTGGCGCTCGGGACGCACGTGCAGACCTCGGTCACAGGCTTGGAGACCGGAGCGGGTGCGCTCGATGCAGCGGCGGGCGCTCTGACGGCGAGCATCGCGCAGCGTGAGCGGATCGCCAGCCTCACCGGCGCGACCCGCACGCCCGAGATACGGATCGCTGCGCAGTCGGCTGTGCACGCCATGATGGCGGGCAGCTACAACATTCCGATGTCGTCGAGCACCGCCGGGATCGCCGATCAGGGCACTCCGAATCCAAGATCCACACGCGTAGGCGGGCCGGACACGACGTCCGACCCGACGTCAGCAGCCGGTACGACGAGTACGGCATCGGGAACGAGTACTTTCCAGACGTCGGGTGAGAGCCCGTTGAATGATTCCGGGACCACTGCATTCGGCGCACCCGGTCCGGAGCAGGCCGGGCGGCAGCCAGCGGCGAGTCCGTCGACTGCGCCCGCGTCTCGGGTCGAACCCGTGCCGAACTCGGGGCAGGCGCCGTCTCGCACGGCCACCGGCGGGACGGGACCGGGGCCGACGGCATCAGGCCCGACGGGATCAGGCCCGACGGGATCAGGCCCGGGAGGGCCCGCCCCGTCGGGCGCCGTGGCCGGTACATCTGCCCGCACGGTCTCGGCCACGCCGCGAGGCGAAGTAGGGCTCTCGCTCACCACGCCGCGTACGCCGGGCACGATCGTGGCCGGAGTGCCGATACCCGCGCTCGGTGCGACGCCGTCTCCATCGGTGGCGCCCGGAACCGCTCAGTCCCAGGTGGTGGGAACACCCCGACCGAGCATCTCCGGGGCGTCCGCGGCAGCGCAGTCGTCGGCCGCGACTGCGGCATCGGCGGCGTCGCGGGCCTCGGCGGGCGCGAGTCCAGCGATGGGGCCGGGCGCGGTGCGCCGAAAGGACGACGAGGAACGCACCGGTGTCGACTATCTCCGCTCGGCGAGGGAGGGCGAACTGATTCTCGGCACGGCCCCGCTGGTCAGCCCGGCCGTCCTGCCGCCGCCCGTCGAGCAGGAGGACGTCGCTCTCGTGATGGCGGACGGTGCGGCCGACGGAAGCGTTCGCGGTGAGGTGGACCAGAAACTCGACCCCACCCTGTGACCCGGGGCCGACGACGTGCAATGGCGACGATTTCGTCTGCGGGCGGTCTTCTGGCAGAATGTACCAGGCTGCCTGTGCCGACCTGTCTGTCGTGCTCAGCGCACGAAGACCAATGATTCGGGCACGAACCGGTCGAACCCGCTGCAGGCCTCCTGCGAGCAGGGCCGCCAGGTTCCTCTGTCCAGCCGAACGAAACGGATCCAGACATGAACACCCTCGACTTCCTCGACAAGCAGTCGCTGCGCGACGACGTCCCCGAATTCGCCGCCGGCGACACCCTTGACGTGCACGTCAAGGTCATTGAGGGCTCCAAGGAGCGCGTCCAGGTGTTCAAGGGTGTTGTGATCCGTCGCCAGGGCGGCGGCGTGCGTGAGACCTTCACCGTTCGCAAGGTCTCGTTCGGTGTCGGCGTGGAGCGCACCTTTCCGGTGCACAGCCCGAACATCGCCAAGATCGACGTCCTGACCCGCGGCGACGTGCGTCGCGCCAAGCTGTACTACCTGCGCGACCTGCGCGGCAAGGCTGCCAAGATCAAAGAGAAGCGCTGATCCCACGCGCTTGGAGAAAGACCCCGACTCTGCCCTCGCAGTGGTCGGGGTCTTTCTCTGTCTCACAGGTGGAGCCGCTAGGCTGTCCGAGTGAATGACAGCACCGACGACGAGCCGAAGTTCGTGATCAAAGACGGCGATGCCGCAGACGACGAAGCGAAGTCGTCGGGGTTCGGCAAGATCGTCAAGGAGATCGTGATCGTCGTCGCGATCGTCCTGGTCTTGATGTTCGTATTCACACAGTTCCTGTTCCGCCAGTACGTCGTGCCATCGGAGTCGATGGAGTCGACGCTCCACGGGTGTTACGGATGCAGCAACGACCACATCGTGATCGACAAGATGGCCTACCGGTTCGGTGAGCCGCAGCCCGGCGATGTCGTCGTGTTCAAGGCTCCGTCGGAGTCGTGGGACGGGACCTGGCAGTCGCCGCGATCGTCCAATCCGGTGGTCCACAAGATCCAGGACGTCCTGTCGTGGGTCGCGCTGTCACCGCCCGACGAGAACAATCTCGTGAAGCGTGTGGTCGCGACCGGTGGTCAGAAGGTCGAGTGCCACAACGCCGACGGCAAGGGCGTCACCGTCAACGGGAAGCCGCTCGACGAGCCGTACATCGACAAGAGCCTGCAGGCCGACACCACCACGTCCACCGAAGGCGTCCTCGGCGGCGGGTCCTGCTACGGCGACGACTTCGGGCCGGTCACGGTTCCCGACGGCAACGTGTGGGTCATGGGCGATAACCGGTCGAGTTCCGCCGACTCCCGCTTCCACCAGGAAGACCAGTACCACGGCACGGTGCCGGTCGACGACATCCGCGGCAAGGTCCGCTTCATCCTGTTCCCGTTCTCGCGGATCGGCGGCGTGGGCGACCACGACCCGCAGAGCTGATCCACGCGATAACCGTCCGATCCCAGAGACCCACTCGCCAGATGACCTCACGCACGATGACTCGTTCTGATCGTTGGCCGCCACGTTCGCCGGTCCGTAAGGCCGCGTCGCTGCGAACGCTCGAGTTCACTCTTGCGCGGCACCGGCTGGGACCGGTGGCGGGCGTCGACGAGGCCGGGCGTGGGGCGTGCGCGGGCCCGCTGGTGGTCGCGGCATGCGTGCTCGGCCCGACACAACTCAAATCGCTCGCCGACCTCGACGACTCCAAACGACTCTCCGAGGCGACCCGCGAGCGGTTGTTCGACGCGGTGCACCGGCACGCTGTCAGCCACAGCGTCGTTGTGGTGCCCGCCGCCGAAGTCGACCGGATCGGCGTGCACGTGGCGAACATCGAGGGGATGCGGCGTGCCGTCGCGGGTCTGGACGTGCGCCCCGGTTACGTGCTGTCCGACGGGTTCCAGGTTCCGGGTCTGCCCGCACCGTCGCTCCCGGTGATCGGCGGAGACGCGACAGCCGCGTGCATCGCCGCCGCGTCCGTCCTGGCGAAGGTGACACGTGACCGAATCATGGTCGGCCTCGACGAGGTGGTTCCTGGCTATGATTTCGCAGTTCACAAGGGGTACAGCACGGCCAACCACATGTCGCGACTCGACGCGCTCGGTCCGTCGATCGAGCACCGGCTCTCGTATCGAAACGTCCGCGATAGGCTTGCACGATGAGCGCTGAAGATCTCGAGAAGTACGAAGCCGAGATGGAGCTGTCGCTGTACAAGGAGTACAAGGACATCGTCGGTCAGTTCACCTACGTCGTGGAGACCGAACGTCGCTTCTACCTCGCGAACGGCGTCGATCTCATCCCGCGCAGCAATGACGGTGAAGTGTACTTCGAGATCCACATGACCGACGCGTGGGTGTGGGACATGTACCGCCCGGCCCGATTCGTCAAACAGGTGCGCGTGGTGACTTTCAAGGACGTCAACGTCGAAGAACTCGAGCGTGCGGAACTGCGGCTACCTGACGAGCCGTGACCGCCCCTCTGGCCGATGTGTCCGGCAGCGTCCGATTCGGCGGGGCGTGCGTCGGCCCAGGTGAATCTGTGGACAGCCGCTGCGTTCTCCACAGATAGGCGGATCCGCTCGAAACCGGGTGTTGCACGTCCGTGGCGTCGGCCATTGTGTGTGCATGGGGGACACGACGAAGCGCCCGGACCGGCGCAGACAAATCGGTCGGCTGGGCGAAGACGTTGCTGCCGAGTACATCGCAGGCCTCGGCTGGGAGGTCCTGGACCGTAACTGGCGGACTCGGTACGGCGAACTCGATCTGCTCGCCGCCGACGGATCAACGCTCGTGATCGTCGAGGTGAAGGCACGGGCGAGTCGGACGTTCAGCGACCCGGTCGCGGCGGTCACCCCGCATAAATTGCGGACTATGCGCCTGGTCGCCCGACAGTGGCTGTCCGAACAAGATCGGTACTGGCCGGTGATCCGGTTCGACGTCGTATCGATCCGACTCGATCTAGCCGATCCCGAAGACCTCGAACGTGCGACGTTGGTACACCACGCCGACGTCATCGAGTGAGTACGCGACCATGAGCGGCTTGGGGCGGGTCCACTCGGTGGGTCTCAACGCGTTCGCCGCCGACGTCATCGAGATCCAAGCTAACCTCAGCAACGGGCTCCCCGGATTCACCATCAGCGGGAGCGCCGATACGTCGCTGCGCGAAGCGAAGGATCGGGTGCGTGCGGCGATCGGCAACAGCGGCGCCAAGTTCCCGGAGAAGAAGATCGTCGTCGCGCTGGCTCCGGCAAACCTTCCGAAGTCCGGTGCGGGCTTTGACCTACCGATGGCGATCGCCGTGCTGATCGCCACCGGTCAGGCTCAGACCACGCTTCTCGGTGAGACCGTCCTGATCGGCGAACTGGCTCTCGACGGACGAGTACGTCCGGTCCGCGGCGTTCTCCCGTTGCTCCTCGGGGCCCGCGATGCGGGATTCCGGCGCGCAGTGGTTCCGATTGGGAACGTGCGCGAGGCGACTCTTGTCGACGGACTCGACATCGGTGGAGCCGACTCGCTGTCCGACGTCGTCGCATGGCTCGCAGGGGATCGGGCTCTCGACACGGTGGCCCACGACGCGGAGGGGCCCGCGCCTGCGCCGGTTCCGGATATGACCGACGTCGTCGGGCAGCCCGCGGCTCGGCACGCACTCGAAGTCGCCGCTGCAGGGGCACATCACGTTCTCATGACGGGCCCGCCGGGAATCGGGAAGACGATGCTCGCCTGTCGGCTGCCGGGCATTCTTCCGCCGCTAGGCCACGACGAGTCGCTCGAAGTGACGGCGATCCATTCGGTGGCCGGGATGCTGCCGGCCCACCGTCCGCTCATCGAGACACCGCCGTTCATCGCACCGCACCACAGCGCGAGCATCACCTCGATGCTCGGCGGCGGGACGGGGATGGCCAGACCAGGCGCTGTGTCGCGGGCCCACCGCGGAGTGCTGTTCCTCGACGAGTGCGCGGAGATGGGTGCGAAGGTCCTCGACTCGCTACGGCAGCCACTCGAAGACGGGGTGGTCCGCGTGTCCCGCCGCGATGGTACGGCGTCATATCCGGCGCGATTTCAGCTGGTCCTGGCAGCGAATCCGTGCCCGTGCGCGCCCGCCAACGACGTCGACTGCGTATGCACGTCCATCGTCCGACGCCGGTACCTGGGGAAGCTGTCCGGGCCGTTGATGGATCGGATCGACATCCGGGTCCAGATGGAACCACCGGGAAACACCGCGTTGATGACCGAGCAGGGGGAGTCGACGGCGGTCGTCGCGGCGCGAGTGGCACAGGCGCGCGGCGCAGCGCGCGAGAGGTGGGTCGAGCACGGATGGCTGACCAACTCCGAAGTGCCTGGCAGCGCCCTGCGGCGGCGGTATCGCCTTGCGCCCGAAGCGATGCGGCCCATCGAAGCCTTCCTCGGGCAGGGCCGGATCACCGCACGCGGTGCCGATCGCGCACTGCGTCTTTCGTGGACACTCGCCGACCTGCGCGGTAGCGAACGCCCAGACACCGACGACGTCACGCAAGCTTTGATGTACCGAGATCGGGGGATCGGACGATGACCGAGATGAACGACGCCGAACGTAAGGCGTGGGCATACCTCGCGGCAGTCGCCGAGCCGCCGTCGGCTTCGGTCATCGCGCTCGTATCGGCGGTCGGGGCCGTCGACGCAGCCGCGGCCGTACGTGACCGGAAGGCTCCCGCAGGGCACCTCGCCGCGCTCGCCGCGACCGAAGCCCGCTACGCGAGGGACACGTCCGACCACGACCTCGACACGGCGGATCGGATCGGCGCGCGACTCGTGACTCCCGATGACGAGGAATGGCCGGGCTGGTCGTTGTCGGTCCTGGATCGTGCGTCGACGGCCGCCCGCGGCGGTGGCCCGCTCGCGCTGTGGGTGCGAGGTCCCCGAACGTTGGCGTCGACGAGCGACACGGCCGTCGCTCTCGTGGGTTCGCGAGCTGCGTCCTCGTACGGCGAATACGTCGCAGGGCAACTCGCCGCGGGGTTGGTCGGCCAGGGGAGAGCCGTCGTATCCGGCGGAGCGTACGGGATCGACGGGGCCGCGCACCGCGGTTCGTTGGCCGCCGGTGGTCTCACCGTCGCGGTGCTCGCATGCGGGATCGACCGTGACTATCCGACCGGCCACGCTCGACTCCTGCACGAGATCGCGGCACGCGGTCTGATCGTGTCCGAGTACGCGCCCGGCACGACTGCGGCCAAGCACCGGTTCCTCACTCGCAACAGACTCGTGGCCGCCCTGTCCGGTGCGACGGTCGTCGTGGAAGCGGGACGGCGGTCCGGAGCGGCCAACACCGCAGCGTGGGCCACTCGACTCGGCAGACCGTTGGGCGCGGTACCCGGAGCGGTTACGAGTGCGACGTCGGTCGGGGCGCACGCGATGATCGCCGACGGTCAGGCGACGCTGGTGGCCGACGTCGACGGTATCGCATCGCTGGTCGCGCCCGACGGTGAGGACGCACGCGGCACAGCACCGGCCCGCGACACCGACGGGCTGCCGACCGACCAGTTCCGAGTCGTCGAGGCGCTGCCCGCGCACGAGTCGATGTCCATCGACGAGATCTCTTTCAGCGCAGGAATTGCCGTCGACGCGGTGCGTCGTGCGCTCGCTGCTCTTGATGTCGTGGGTCTGGTCGACGAAGACGGCGGGCTGTGGCGGTTGCGGCGGTGACGGCCATCCCGCGCCGCGACCGACTCACCGCCGGTGCTCCCACTCGACGAACCGGGTGGACTTCCGATTCGGATGCTCGGGGTCGTACCGGATCCAGTGCTTGCTGCCCACGAAGGGTTTGTGCGCGCGAGTCATCGCCTTGTGCTTGCGATCGACGCCATGGGAGTCGGTGAAGCAGAGCGTGACGACGTAATCGTTGTGGACGTTGCTGCCCGTCGATCGGCTGACCGCGATCACCTTGGCCCGTGCGCGGGGGCCGGTGAGTGCGACGCTGCGGACGCGCTCGGCACGACGACGCCGCCACCCGACCAGAACGTCGATCATCCCTGCCCCTCTCATCTGTGGCCTTCACCGCACGGTGAACGTCGTCGTCGACGGCTCGGTCGGTGTGCACAGCGGCGGGCGATCGTCGCGCGCCGCGTTCGGCGGCGTCGCGAGCACAGCTGAGATCCGGTATACGCCTCGCTCGGTGATCGGCCATGTGGTCCGCATTAACGTACCGTCCTCCCCGATTCGATGGCTCTCGATTGCAGGCGGACCGGTGGCCGTCTGCACGTCCAGTGCGAGCCGGTCGCCTGCCGCCAACGCGGTGAGGGAGGCTCGGACGGCGTCGATCGGGGGCGCGAAGGTGGGAATCGATCGGGACGACGAAGCGACGTCCGTCCCGTCACGTGTCACCGACGTGACGATCGCGCTGCCGATACCGTGCTCGGGCACCGCACACGGAGAGTCGGAGTCGTTGCGCACCGTCACGGTCAGCCGAGGGACTGCACCGACGGCGCCGCGGTCGGGCGAGGATCGCAGTTCGACACTCACGCCCGCGGGAGCGCCGTCGTCGACTGAACACGCGGCGATCGTGACGGCGCACAGGGCGGCCGCCGCCCCGACCACTCGGGTCCGCGTTATCGACGCTCTCGCACCAGGCATAGTGAGAGTTGTACACCGCCACCGCGCGGCCCGACCAGACGCGTGTGAGCGCAATTCGTTAGGATTGCCTAAGAAGGAGGTGCTCCGCAATGGCGAAGCGACAGAACACTATGACGGTGCTACGCAGCGAGGAGCTGACGACGCACATGCGTCGGATCTGGTTCGGCGATCCGGGATTCGACGACTTCCAGGCGACCGATGACACCGACATGTACGTCAAGTTGCAGTTCGCGCAGCCGGGCCGCGACGAGCCGGTGCTGCGTACCTACACGGTGCGGTCACACGACCCGGTGGCGCGCGAGATCGCCGTCGACTTCGTCGTCCACGGCGACGAAGGGATCGCCGGGCCGTGGGCGGCACGCGTACAGCCGGGCGAGACGATCTCCTTCTTCGGTCCGGGCGGCGGTTACCGTCCCGACCCGGCAGCCCCGTGGCATCTGTTGGTCTGCGACGAGGCCGGCCTGCCCGCTGTGGCCGCGGCCCTCGCGACACTGCCGTCCGACGCCGTCGCGAAAGTCTTCATCGAGGTAGCCGGACCCGAGGACGAGATCGAGCTGTCCGCCCCGGACGGCGCCGAGATCACCTGGATCCACCGCGGATACGGATCGGACGACGCGCCTGATGAGGTCGCGGGCGACAATGCGCCGATCGTCGCCGCGGTGAAGGCCGCCGAGTGGCTCGACGGCGAGCCGCACGTATTCATCCACGGCGAGGCTCAGGCCGTCATGAAGAATCTCCGCCCGTACGTTCGCAAGGAACGCGGCGTGAGCAAGGGGCGCGCCTCGATTTCCGGGTACTGGCGGCGCGGGCGGACCGAGGACGGATTCCGCCAGTGGAAGGCTGACCAGAAGTCCGTGATCGAGGCGGACGAAGCGGCCTGGTCGAACGCCTGAGGACTGCTCCCACGATCTCGGCCGCCGCTGGCCTACTCTGGGCGTCATGGCTGACGTCCTAGGCGCATTCGCCGATCACCTGCGCCACGAGAAGGCGCGCAGTGAGCACACGGTGCGCGCGTACGTCGGTGATGTGCGCGGACTGATCAGTTTCGCGGGGGCCCGCGGAGTCGAACTCACCGACGTCGACCTCGCGCTCCTTCGTGCATGGCTCGCCGAACACACTCGGCGGGGTGCGGCCAGAACGTCGATCGCACGGCGTGTGTCGTCGGCGAAGACGTTCTGCGCGTGGGCCGTCCGCGAACAGATCGTCGAGACCGATGTGGCCGCGCGACTGCAGGCGCCGAAGTCGCATCGAGTCCTTCCGCACGTCCTCGATCCGGAGTCGGCGGCCGCAGCGGTCGACGCTGCGGCCGATTCCGATCCCGCTCATCGCGAGCCGGTAGATCCCGTCGCCATCCGCAACCGGCTGATCGTCGAACTCCTCTACTCGTGCGGCATCCGGGTCGGCGAGCTATGCGGGCTGGACCTCGGTGACGTCGATTCCGGTCGGCGCGTGGTCCGCGTGATCGGTAAGGGAGACAAGCAGCGGTCGGTACCGTTCGGCAGGCCCGCCGAGAAGGCGCTCACCGCGTGGCTGCGCACGGGTCGACCGGCGTTGGCCACGGCGGAGTCCGGTGAGGCGCTGCTCGTCGGAGTCAAAGGGCGCAGGCTGGACCAACGGATGGCGCGCAGCGTGGTCCACCGCGCCACCGACGACGGAGACGGCTCCTCGGTCGGTCCGCACGGGCTGCGACACAGTGCGGCCACGCACCTGTTGGAGGGCGGAGCGGACCTTCGCGTCGTCCAGGAACTCCTCGGTCATTCGTCGTTGGCGACGACGCAGCTCTACACACACGTCAGCGTGGAGCGACTGCGGGCCGTGCACGACCAGGCGCATCCGCGGGCGTGAGCGGTTTCAACCGGACGTGCAGCACACCGAGCAACCCGAGCGGGTCGAGGTAGACGGCTTCGTGCCCGCGCCCGCGTCGAGCGCCCCAGTGCAGGCACGCCGATGCCTGGCACCCGTCGTGTCCGGCGACGAGCAGCCCGATCACCTCGCCGCGTCCGACGTGGTCTCCGCGCTTCACCCGGGCGAGCACAGGTTCGTACGTGGTGAGGATGCCGTCGGCATGCATCACCGAGACCGTAGGTCGGCCTGCGACGCGCCCTGCGAAGTTCACCGTGCCCGCTCGCGCCGCGAGGACGGCGACGTCGGCGCCGGCTGCCAGGTCCACACCGCGGTGACCGCCCTGCCACCGTTGCGCCGGTGGGTCGAAAGGCCGGACGACCTGAGGTCGCGGTGTCAACGGCCAGTCGTAAGCGGAGCCGGGCGTCGACGTTGCAATGGACCCGAACGGCAGGGCGGACAGAAGGCACGCGACGGTCAGGATCCACGCGAAAGCGAGACGGCGTATTCCGGCAATGGGACGGAGCGATCTCATACAAGGTAGGACGCGCCGGGTCCTTCCGCGGTTCCCCGACTCGCCGCACCTACTGCGAACTGCACTGATTTGCCTGGTCGCGCCGCGTCGGAGTAGTCTTTCCGACGCACTCGGGTATGCCCTGGGTGACTTCGCGCGTCCGCGCGGATCTCTCGCGAAAGCAAGAGGTCCATCGGTCGTCCTGCGCGGTCCTGAGCTGTGAAATCGGTTCGGGTGCAGGCGATTGCGGGCGCCAGGGTCCGAACCCGGCTTGGGGGAGGACGGCAAACTGCAAGAGAGGACACATTCATGGCTGTCGTAACCATGAAGCAGCTGCTGGACAGCGGCGCACACTTCGGTCACCAGACCCGTCGGTGGAATCCGAAGATGAAGCGCTTCATCTTCACTGACCGCAACGGCATCTACATCATCGACCTGCAGCAGACGCTGTCGTACATCGACCGTGCCTACGAGTTCGTCAAGGAGACCGTCGCTCACGGTGGCACCATCCTGTTTGTCGGCACCAAGAAGCAGGCGCAGGAGTCGATCGCCGCAGAGGCGACTCGCGTCGGCATGCCGTACGTGAACCAGCGTTGGCTCGGTGGCATGCTCACCAACTTCCAGACCGTGCACAAGCGCCTTCAGCGTATGAAGGAGCTTGAGGCCATGGAGCAGACCGGTGGCTTCGAGGGTCGCACCAAGAAGGAAATCCTCATGCTCACGCGTGAGAAGAACAAGCTCGTCCGCACCCTCGGCGGCATTCGCGACATGGCCAAGGTTCCCTCGGCCGTGTGGGTTGTCGACACCAACAAGGAGCACATCGCCGTCGGTGAGGCGCGCAAGCTGAACATCCCGGTCATCGCGATTCTCGACACCAACTGCGACCCCGATGTCGTCGACTACCCGATCCCGGCCAACGACGACGCCATCCGTAGCGCGGCTCTGTTGACCCGCGTCATCGCCTCGGCCGTCGCCGAGGGCGTGCAGGCGCGTGCAGGCCAGGGTTCGGGCGACGCGAAGCCCGAGGCAGGCGCCGAGCCGCTCGCCGAGTGGGAGCAGGATCTGCTCGCCGAGGCTTCCGCTCCGGCCGAGACGCCCGCCGCGCAGGCTGCTCCGGCCGAGGCTGCTGCGGCTTCGGCCGACGCTCCGGCCGCTCCTGCCGCAGAATAGTCAGTGGCCGCATAGTCAGTGGCCGCATAGGCGCTGCCGGTAGATGTATCGCGGGCAGCGACTATGCGGCGGGCCGACTAGTCACACCGAAGAATCCTAAGAAGGAGGATCGCCTCATATGGCGAACTACACCGCGGCGGACGTCAAGCGTCTGCGCGAAATGACCGGTTCGGGCATGCTCGACTGCAAGAACGCACTGGCCAACAACGACGGTGACTTCGACAAGGCCGTCGAAGAGCTGCGCATCAAGGGCGCTAAGGACGTCGGCAAGCGCGCGGAGCGCTCCACCGCCGAGGGTCTTGTCGCCGCGCGTGACGGCGTCATGGTCGAGCTGAACAGCGAGACCGACTTCGTCGCCAAGAACGACGAGTTCCAGAAGCTCGCCGACGATGTCCTCAGTGCTGCAGTCGAACTGCGGACCAATGACGTCGCCGAGTTGTCGGCAGCCAAGCTCGGCGACGGCACTGTCGCTGAGGCCGTCGAAGCTCTGTCGGCCAAGATCGGCGAGAAGCTGGTCCTGCAGCGCGTCGCATCGTACGACGGCCCCGTCGCCGTCTACCTGCACAAGCGTGCATCGGACCTGCCGCCGTCGGTCGGTGTCCTGGTCTCGTACACCGGTGAGGGCGACACCGCCGCGGAGGCCGCTCGCGGCGCCGCCATGCAGGTCGCAGCGCTGAAGGCGAAGTACACCAGCCGCGAAGAGGTCCCCGCGGACATCGTCGAGGGCGAGCGCCGTATCGCCGAGGAGACCGCGAAGGCCGAAGGCAAGCCCGAGCAGGCGCTGCCGAAGATCGTCGAAGGTCGCGTCAACGGTTTCTTCAAGGACGTCGTCCTCGTGGACCAGCCGTCGGTCACCGACTCGAAGAAGACCGTCAAGGCGATCCTCGACGAGGCGGGAGCCGCCGTCGTCGCGTTCAGCCGCTTCGAGGTCGGACAGGCCTGATCAGGTCTGGTCGCTGACCGTTTCAAACACGGCGAGAGCCCGGCACCCCTTGGACGGGGTGGCGGGCTCTCGCCGTTCTCACCGGTTGATGTGCTCGAATGCCGTGGTCAGCTCCTCGAATGCCTCGACCCAGCCGCCGTACATGCTGTGCTCATCCCCACGGTCGTCTGCGATGCCCTGCACGTGGAATCGCATATCGCACGTTCCGTCGGCGCGTTCGCTGAGTTCCACCGTGATCAGCGGCGGATCCTCGTCAACGGTTTCGGCGGTTGGCGACGCGGAGTCGGCGCCCCACGTGAACTGCAGCAGCTCCGGCTCAGCGATCTTCGTGTAAGTCCCGACTGTCGGATACTCGGTTCCGTCGGGGATCACCATCGTGTATCCGTACGAGCCGCCTTCGCGGAGGTCGATGTGCAGTGAGCCGTCTTTGACGGCGACGTCGTGTGGATGCCACCAGAGCACGGCGACGCTCGGGTCGGTCCACGCCTCCCAGACGCGTCGGCGTGAGGCGTTGAATCGGTAGTCGATGGTGAACTGCTTCTCAGTGTCGGTGTCGGCGTTCATGTTCTCTACTCCTTCTCCCTTGTGTCACCGGTAGTCGGTTGTGTCACCGGTGGTCGGTGCTTCCGTAGTGGCCTGCTCGGGGCCGGTCGTCGGACTCTCGAGGGCTTCGAGCGTCGCTTCGAGTCGGGCGAACCGTTCGAGCCAGATGCCTCGATGCTTGGCGACCCACGCCTGCGCGTGCGTGAGCGGTTCCTCGCGCATCTCGCAGGTGCGCCAGCGGCCATGTCTGGTGCGGACGATGAGCCCGGCGTGCTCGAGCACATTCAGATGCTGCGTAACTGCGGGTCGGCTCATCGCCAGTGGTTCGGCGATGACGGACACCGTCGCCGGTCCGCGGGCGAGGCGCTCGAGGATCTGACGCCTGGTCGGGTCGCCGAGGGCTTGGAAGGTTGCGCTCAGCGGATCTATCCCGTCCATGCGTAAGCAACTCCTTAAGTAAGCAATTACTTAACTATGGCAGGTGGCACGGCACGCGTCAATCCTCCGGCTGCGCCGACACCCGGTTCGCGGCCGGTCGGCGTAATCGACGAGCCTTCTTCTAAGATGAGTGGGATCGGTTTCGGCGGCGCTGGATGCTGCCGGGACCATGACGTCGAGGTGGAAGAGGATTGATGACTGCTCAGTCTCCGGCCGGTGCGCCAAACGGCGGCTACCGACGAGTGCTTCTCAAGCTCGGTGGTGAGATGTTCGGAGGCGGCAGGGTCGGTCTCGACCCGGACGTCGTGGCGGCTGTCGCCGACCAGATCGCCGAGGTCGTGGCCGACGGCGTGCAGGTCGGCATCGTCATCGGCGGTGGCAACTTCTTCCGGGGTGCCGAGTTGCAGCAGCGCGGTCTCGACCGTGCCCGGTCGGACTACATGGGAATGCTTGGGACTGTGATGAACTGCCTTGCGCTGCAAGACTTCTTGGAGAAGCGCGGCATCATCACCCGAGTGCAGTCGGCGATCACGATGGGCCAGGTGGCCGAGCCGTACCTCCCGTTGCGAGCCGTGCGGCATCTGGAGAAGGGACGCGTGGTGATCTTCGGTGCGGGCATGGGTATGCCGTACTTCTCCACCGATACGACCGCGGCCCAGCGTGCACTCGAGATCAAGGCAGAGGTCGTCATGCTCGCGAAGGGTGTGGACGGGGTCTATTCCGACGATCCGCGCACCAACCCGAACGCCGAACTCTTCCACGAGACCACCCATCGCGAGGTGATCGAGAAGGAACTCAAGGTGGCCGACGCGACGGCGTTCAGCCTCTGTATGGACAACAACATGCCGCTCCTCGTGTTCAACCTCCTCGAACGGGGCAATATCGCACGCGCGGTCGCGGGCGAGACGATCGGGACGCTCGTCAGTACCGAACCGACCGCCTAGAAACTCTTCTCAACAAGATTAAGGACATCGACATGATCGACGAAGCTCTGCTCGACGCCGAGGAGAAGATGGAGAAGGCCGTCAACGTCGCACGTGACGACATGGCATCCATCCGGACCGGCCGCGCCAACCCGGCGATGTTCAACAGGATCGTCGTCGACTACTACGGTGCGATGACCCCGATCACGCAGGTCGCGGGCATCAACACGCCCGAGCCCCGCTTGGTCGTGATCAAGCCGTACGAGGCGTCGTTGATGCGTGATATCGAGACCGCGATCCGCAACTCCGACCTCGGAGTCAACCCGACGAACGACGGCAACGTCATCCGCGTCGCGATCCCGCAGCTCACCGAAGAGCGTCGCAGGGACCTTGGTAAGCAAGCGCGCGGCAAGGGAGAGGACGCGAAGGTCTCCATCCGCAACGTACGACGCAAAGCCGTTGACGAGCTCAAACGCATCCAGAAGGACGGCGAGGCCGGCGAGGACGAGGTCTCCCGAGCGGAGAAGGAACTCGACAAGACCACGCATACGTACACGGATGCTGTCGACGAGCTCGTGAAGAACAAGGAAGCCGAGCTACTCGAGGTATGACGACCCCGACGACGTCCAAGGCCGGCCGCAACCTCCCCGCGGCGATCGCGGTGGGGGCCGGCCTCGGCGCCGTACTGATCGCGGTCCTGGTGTTGGTGCCGATGGCCTGGTACGGCATCGTCTCCGTCGCCTTGGGCGTCGCGACGTGGGAGGTCTGCAAACGTCTGCATGACGGCGACTACGGGGTGCCGGTCTGGCCACTCCTCGTCGGTGGACAGGTCACCATCTGGGTCTCGTGGCCGTGGGGGATCGAGGCGTCGTTCGTCGCGTTCGCGGCGACCGTGCTCGTTCTGATGGTGTGGAAACTGTTCGCCCAGGGGCTGTCGAACGCTCCGCAGAACTACGTCCGCGACGTCTCGCTGTCTGTCCTGGTGTTGGCCTGGCTGCCGATGCTGGCGACGTTCGGCGCCGAGATGGTGGCGCAGGACCAGGGCAACTTCCGGGTGCTCACGCTCCTGATCGTGGTGGTCTGCTCGGACGTCGGGGGCTACGCGGCAGGCGTCCTGCTCGGAAAGCATCCGATGGCTCCCGCGATCAGCCCGAAGAAATCGTGGGAAGGGTTCGTCGGCTCACTCGTCGTCGGGACGGTCGGCGCGGTGTTGTGCGCGCTGTTCTTACTCGACACCGACTGGTGGGTTGGAGTCGCGCTCGGGCCGCTGATGGTGATCGTCGCGACCACGGGAGACCTCGTCGAGTCGCAGGTCAAGCGCGACCTCGGCATCAAGGACATGGGCACGCTGCTCCCGGGCCACGGCGGCATCATGGATCGCCTCGACTCGTTGCTCCCGTCGGCGCTTGTCACCTGGGCGGTGCTGACGGTCCTCATGTGATCGTGCGCGCAGCCCACCCCGCGCGAGGCGGGGCATGTGCGTGCGCCGTGCGAGAATGGCGGTATGACGTCTCTGCCGCTGGTCTTCGACGCGCCCAAACGCGGGCGTCCGCCCACTCATTTCGCCGATCTCGACGAAGCCGGGCGAATCAAAGCGGTGACCGATCTGGGGTTTCCTAAGTTCCGCGCGAATCAACTCGCGAAACAGTACTACGGTCGGCTGACCGGCGACGTAGCCGAGATGACCGACGTTCCAGCGGCCAAGCGCGAGGAAGTCGGGCGAGCACTGTTCCCGACTCTCATGACGCCCGTGCGGCACGAGCAGGTCGACGACGGCAGCACCCGCAAGACGCTGTGGCGGCTACACGACGGGACGCTCTTGGAGTCGGTCCTCATGCGCTACACCGACCGGGACACGCTGTGCATCTCGTCGCAGGCCGGCTGCGGCATGGCCTGTCCGTTCTGCGCCACCGGACAGGGCGGGCTGGACCGCAACCTGTCGACGGCGGAGATCGTCGACCAGGTGCGCGCCGCGGCCAAGGCAGTTCGCGACGGCGACATGGGTAAGCCGGGACGACTGTCCAACGTCGTGTTCATGGGTATGGGTGAGCCGCTCGCGAACTACAGGCGAGTGGTGGACGCTGTTCGCAAGATCACCCGGCCCGCCCCGGACGGGTTCGGCATCTCGGCGCGTCACGTCACGGTGTCGACCGTCGGCCTGGCGCCTGCGATCCGACGGCTGGCCGACGAGGGGCTGGCCGTGACACTGGCGGTCTCCCTGCACACACCAGACGACGAACTCCGCGACACGTTGGTGCCGGTCAACAATCGGTGGTCGGTGACCGAGGTGCTCGACGCCGCCCGCTACTACGCCGACCAGACGGGTCGTCGCGTCTCGATCGAGTACGCGCTGATCCGAGACGTCAACGATCAGCCGTGGCGCGCCGACCTGCTCGGTGAGAAGCTCCGGCACAAGCTCGGCGGGCTCGCGCATGTCAACGTCATCCCGCTCAACCCGACTCCGGGGTCCGAATGGGACGCGAGCCCGAAGCCGGTCGAGGCC